>PMUF01000533.1 GCA_003167015.1 Chitinophagaceae bacterium
GTGATGATCAGGACCACGCCATTCGCACCTCGGCTGCCATAAATGGCGGTGGAGGAAGCGTCTTTTAATATCTCGATCGATTCGATGTCCTGCGGGTTGATCGTGGTCAGATCCCCCGCGCCGGGAAAGCCATCGACTACAAACAGCGGCTCATTGCTGGAGTTGATCGAATTGGTACCCCTGATCCGGATGCTGATATTACCGCCGGGCGCGGAATTGGTCTGGATCACCTGTACGCCGCTGGACCTGCCCTGGATCATTTGATCGGGCCGCGTGATGGGCGTTTCTTCAAGATCCTTCGCCGGAATAGAGACAATCGATCCGGTAAGATCTCT
This sequence comes from Chitinophagaceae bacterium, assembly GCA_003167015.1. GTDB lineage: Bacteria > Bacteroidota > Bacteroidia > Chitinophagales > Chitinophagaceae > Puia. The sequence goes on from PMUF01000533.1 coordinate 336, forward strand.
TTTACGCTGGGTACCATAACCGATCACCACCGCATCGTTTAAAGAACTGTTGTCAGGCATCAGCGAAATATCGATCCTTGTTTTCGACTTTATTTCCACCGACTGTTTATTATAACCGACAAAGGAAAAGGACAATGCCTTACTATCGGCATTGACCGTGATGGAATAGGAGCCATCGGCTCTGGTAAGGTACCCGGTCGTCAGATTGTTGACGCTGATAGTCACGCCTTCCAGCGCTTCTCCGGTCTTGCCGTTCCTTACGGTTCCGGTAATGATAAAGTTTTGTTGAGCGTGAACACAGAGCGATAATAAAAGAGTGAGGGGCAAGAGACGCAATCGTTCTTTTTTCATAATGGCAGTTTTAGTCAGTCAATATTATCCATAAAGAAAGGCGGCGCCTAGCGGGGGAATTATTTTTTTGTCTAAAAAACTGCCGATATACTTGAACATTTTCGCCAAAATCGCTTCATTTGTTAGATCCTGTTAAAAAAATTTACACCGATAACGTTGCCGGTAACGCTTCCGGGATTCTCATAAACCAATTATGACTAGCTTTAGGTCAGAAAGCTAACCACATGAATAAGCCCGCCACCATCAAAGACATTGCACAACGGCTGAATGTCTCCATCTCGACCGTGTCCAGATCGCTGCGGAATGCGCCGGATGTGAACATGGAGACACGGCAGGCCGTGATCGCCCTCTCGGAAGAGTTAAACTATCAACCTAATAAACTGGCGCTGAGTCTTCGGCAAAAACAAACCCATACCATCGGGGTGATCGTTCCCAACCTGGATTATGTGTTATCGACGATGGTAAAAGGGATCGACGAAGTAGCGCTGGAAGCCGGCTATACGGTGATGGTTTGTCAGAGCAATGAGTCGTATGGACGTGAGATCCTCAATACCAGAAGGTTGCTCGATAGCCTCGTAGATGGCTTTATCATCTCGGTTTCCAGCGAAACCAAAATAGTCGACCATTTTAAAAAGATCCAGCACCGCGGCCTGCCGATGGTGATATTTGACCGCGTTACTCCTGACCTGACTGCGCCCAGCGTACGCCTTGACAACGAAGAAGGTGGCTTTTTGGCGACGGAGCATCTCTTAGAGCAGGGTTATAAAAGAATTGCCATTCTCGCCGGCCCCGTCAACCTTGGCGTCAGCAACAGCCGTCTCGAAGGCTATATAAAAGCATTGAAAAAACACAAAATCAAAAAGGATGATAACCTGATTATCTACTGCGATTTCAACCAGGACTACGCCTATTATGCCACCCGTGAATTGCTGGCTATGAAAAAAAGGCCCGATGCCATCTTTACCATCAGCGACCGCATGGCCATCGGCGCCATGCTGGCCATTAAAGAAAAAGGGCTAAAGATGCCCCATGACATCGGACTGGTCGGCTTTAACAACGAGCCGGTGGTGAGCCTGGTGACGCCGCAGATCTCGAGTGTCGACATGCCGTCGTTCGAGTTGGGAAAAGCGGCTGCGAAGCTGTTTATAGAAACGATGCATAATAATGAGGATATGAGCCATGTCGAAGAAGTGTTGAGGCCAAGATTGTATGTAAGGGAGTCGTCCCGGCGGGTGATGGTAAAGACGGGTAAGGGCAAATAAATTATACACTTGGGTCATATTGTATATTTATGTAATTTTATGATATCCCTTCCTTGAAAACTATTCCCTTAAAAACGGTGATCGAATTATTATTTAATTCAATACACTTGTTATGAGGGAAATCTTTGTATGTATGATCTGCACCCTGGTATCCGCCAGTGCAAAAAGCCAATGTACGCCTTCCGGCGGCCTTCCATCTGCCCCCAATTGCTCTACCGCCACTATTCTGTCGAACGGCGTAAGCGTCGGTAATGGGAAGACATATTCCGACCAGGGCATGATCAATGACACCTTCAGCAACGTTGCCGTCAACGGCGGTACCCTGGTCCTTTGCGGAACGACTACGCTTATCAATCTTAGCTTCAACAGCGGTACCGTCTACGTCAGTTCCGGTGCCAATGTAACCTTTACCACCTCGCAGGCCGGTCCGGTTAACGGCAGCGTCGACGCCTTCTACAATTTTGGCACTTCTACTTTCAATGTTGACGTGGCCTGCAACAAAAACGGGCTCGTATATAACGCGGCGGGCGCTTCCATCACCGTCAGGGGCGACCTGACGTTGAACCAGGGGAACTTTTATAATAACGGTACTGTTACGGCCGATACGGTAACGATCAACAGCCTGCAGCCGGCGGATTCTGCCTGTCTCGGTCCCGTTTCGTCAGTCAATGTCACCACCATCATAGCTAACTCTGCAACCGATCCGGTTACATTCTCAGGGTCCGGGAATGCCTGTATCGGCTTTGGCGGCAGCATTCAGGGTTCTACTCCGCTCACTACATCTTCCAATGTCATCCTTTGTGTAATGCCAAACGCAACCGTCCCTACCGCAGCACAGGCGGGTTCTGCGACAATTGTCAGCCCCTGTCCCAGTTGCAGCGTCGCGCTGCCCGTGACGCTGGTGTCTTTTACGGGAAAAGAGAACGGCACACAGGTGGAACTGCAATGGGTAACGGCGATAGAGCAGGATCTGAAGTCTTTTGTGATCGAACAAAGCACGGATGGGCGGAATTTCAACGCCATCGATACCATCGCCGCTCGCGACCGGGCATCGACCTACAGCTATACGGCCCCGATACAGGTCACCAGTTATTTCAGACTGAAAATGATCGACATCAACGGAAAATTCACCTATTCCCCAGTCGTCGTGGTCGGAGTGCCTGTTTCCGGTATTCAGCTGTCGATATTATCCAATCCTGCTCTCCAATCCTACCTGCCGGTATCCATTTACGTGCCCGGGAACCAGGTCGGTGAATTGACGGTCCTGGATGCCCTGGGCAGATCGCTGAAAAAAATGAAGGTTTCCCTGATAAAAGGCAACAACAACCTGCAGGTCAATCTGACTGGTATAAGCGCCGGGCATTATTATCTATATTTTATCGGCGCATCGGAAAAATCACAGATCCTTCCATTTATAAAGCTATAGAAAGATCATACCATGAAAAAATACTTCGCTGAGTGCATCGGTACTTTTTCTCTTGTACTATTCGGCTGCGGTGCAGCCGTAGTTTCCGGCAAGACTATCCCGGATGTGGTGCTGGCGGGCGCTCCTGCGGGCATAGGCCTTCTGGGCATCGCGCTGGCCTTCGGCCTCACCGTAGTGGTGATGTGTTACGCTATCGGCCCCATTTCGGGCTGTCATATCAATCCGGCCATTACCATATCGATGCTGGTGGCAGGGAAGATCAGTGCAAAGGACACGGTGGGATATGTCATCGCGCAACTGGCCGGCGCCACGCTCGGCGCAGCAGTCCTCTATGCCTTCCAGGAAGGAAGTCCCACTTTCAGCATGGGGGAATGGGCATTGGGCTCCAATGGCTGGGGGCCGGGTTACTTAGGCAATTACAGCACGGCCTCGGCTTTCCTTACGGAATCCGTGTTGACCTTTTTATTTCTATTCGTGATCTTCGGTGTGACGTCACGGGCCGGCAACAGTCAGATGTCAGGGATCTCCATCGGCTTGACGCTCGTGATCATCCACCTGGTAGCCATTCCGATCACGGGAACATCGGTAAACCCCGCGAGAAGCTTCGGTCCCGCTATATTCGCAGGAGGAATTGCCTTGCAGCAATTGTGGTTATTCATTATCGCTCCCCTGGTGGGAGGCATCTCAGCTGCATTATTATGGCAAGGAATATTCGGGCCTAAACAAAAGCGAGATCTGTTCCGATGAATCCCGGTATTTTAAACTCCGCCAATATTTCGCTGGTATATTGAAGGTAGTAATCTTTGAATAAAATTGTCGCCTTCTCCCGGTCAGCCCTTTCATAGAAGGAGTGCCTTACGCTATCTCCACACTAAAAAAATACCTGCAACGATTTATAATCTTTTGCAAGGTTGGATGCTTAAAATTTGAAACCATCGAATTAGTTGAATAATTTTACAAGAGTAAGTTCACACCAGGTTTAAGGTTATTCTGATGCTGTAATTCATGAACAAAGCATCGGCCCTTTTGATCGATATGGTAAAGAGGCATTTGGGCAAAGAAAGCCCGATGAGTTTCCGGAATATGCTCCGGAGTCAGGTCCCTGGCTAATTGATAATCGTCCATGGTCACGCGGCTCCTTCCGCGGAAATGGTGCCAGTAAGATCGGGCGGTTGCCATACCGCCGTGGATCCAACTGGCGGGATGACGGCCCGTGAGGCAAAACTCGTCGAACCAAGCATCGTGGTTACCTCTGACGACGATCAGATGGCGGATTTTCAACAGTTCTTCGACGCATTCAAAAACTTCTTTGTTGCGGTCGACAACGTCACCGAGTTGGATGAGCCGGTCCTTACGGTAGTCGAACTTTGCGGCCTTGAGGCATTGCTTGAGGGCGCGGCAGGAGCCGTGCAGGTCGCCCATAACAAATTCACGCATTGGGTATGATTTAATTTAGTTAGCCTTCCTCACTGTATGAGCTTTTTGACAGAGGGACTGGCCAGAAGCGATTTCATTTGCTGAATAGCGGCTTCATTAAGTTTTTGCAGCCTTTCAGTTTGTGAAAGCCCTTGATGTAGCAAGAGGGCATTGATACTTTCCAGGTTGGATAAAACCACTAGTTGTTCGAGCGTGGCTCCGTCCCGGATATTGCCATGTTTGTCGGGATTATATTCCCTCCATTGTTTGGCCGTGCTTCCAAACAATGCGACATTCAATATGTCAGCTTCAGTTGCATATATAGCAGCACTTTGTTCTTTTGTAACCATTGGAGGAATCAGTTTTTCCTTAATGGCATCGGTGTGAATGCGATAATTAATTTTAGATAAGGTGCGCTGAAAATCCCATTCAATTCTTTTACTATTGCTCTCCTCGTCTTTCAGGCGTTGAAATTCTTTAATCATATAAAGCTTAAACTCTGGGCTGAGCCACGATCCGAATTCGAAAGCGATATCTTTATGAGCGTATGTTCCGCTATTAAAACGGCCCGTTCTAGCAATTAACCCAGTGCCGTTGGTCTTTTCCGCCCATTTCTTGACAGAAAGGGTAAACCGATTCAGGCCGGCTTCAAGCATAATTCCCTCGAATTCGGGGGAATTAAAGTCTGCGTTATTGATTTTCTCCCAAATCCCTAAAAATTCGACGGTGTTTTTATTGCGGAGCCATTTTTCAATCAATGCTAACCCATCTTCAAACTTCCTTACCATATCTGTCAATGAAATATAGTCCGATTGATTGACTTGGATGATATTAATCGGGGTACCTTTTACTTCTATTATTTGTTTTTTGTCAGGCATACAATATCGTTTTAAATATTCTGTAGGTAATGGCTTCGACCAGGCAGTAAATATCCGCCTATTACAATAACGATAAATAGTGGAGAATGGAGGAAACGCAGGAACGCTGCAAAAGTAAAAAAGAATCCTATTCGATCTTAAAAAACCTTCTATAGGGAAGTTTCACCCGGACGGAATTCAAACCCCAAAGAGGCTATTAAACAAGGCTTATATTGATTGGCAATAAAAGGTAATGATATTAAAAAAAAACCCGCTACCAGAGCGGGTTCTAAAAATTACGCTATAAAAGTGACCCGGATTGGATTCAAACCAATGACCCCAAACTTAGAAGGTTTGTGCTCTATTCAGCTGAGCTACCGGGCCAAAAACCCCTCCCCGGCCGGTCTCTACCCACCGGGAAATGGCTGCAAAAATAAAAAAAAATCGCTAAGGGGCCAAACCCATTTGCGGTCCGCGGTTTTAGCTATCTTCGGCCTTCCACCGTCCTCATAACGACGGAGCCTGAATAAAAAACGCTATCCATGGATGTAAAAATCGAAGACAGCTGGAAGGCAGCCCTAAAGCAGGAGTTCGGCAAAGCCTATTTCCAGCAGATCACGACATTCTTAAAAGCGGAGAAATCGGCCGGCAAAACCATCTATCCGCCGGGAGGGCTCATTTTCAACGCTTTTAATACCACCCCTTTCGATAAGGTGAAGATCGTCCTCCTGGGCCAGGACCCCTACCATGGCCCCGGCCAGGCCCACGGCCTCAGTTTCTCCGTCCAGAAGGGAATACCTCCTCCCCCATCCCTCATCAATATCTTCAAAGAACTGCACAACGATATCGGCATGGCCATCCCCGGCCACGGCAACCTGACACACTGGGCGGAACAAGGAGTGCTGCTCCTCAACGCTTCACTGACCGTCCGCGCCAACGAGCCTATGAGCCACGCTAAGATCGGCTGGGCCGAATTCACCGACGCAGTGATCGGAAAGATATCGGCAGAAAAGAAAAATACCGTTTTCCTTCTATGGGGTAAATTCGCACAGGAAAAGCAGGCGCTGGTCGATGAGACCAGGCACCTGGTACTGAAAGCAGCCCACCCTTCGCCCTTCTCCGCAGACAGGGGATTTTTCGGGTGCAAACATTTTTCAAAGGCCAATGCATGGCTCATGAGCAAAGGGATCGACCCCGTCGACTGGGCGCTCAACTGAACCGGGCAGGCACTGCAAAAAACGCATCATGAATTCGAACACACCCGGAGATAAAACGATATCGGATAACAGCAGCGGTAAAAGCGCCGGCACTTCCCCCCGCCCCCGCAGCATCTGGAAGATCCTCGGCCCCATCTGGGCAGTCTGGGTCATCCTGATCTTCGTGCTGACCATGCTGGTTTTCCTGATCCCCTTCCTCCTGTTCTGCTATTTCCGGCCCGACCCCCAAAAAACAAAATGGTTCTGCCGTTATTCGGGAGTCTGGATGGGCGTATTCCTCCCGCTGGCCGGATGCCCCCTGCGAATCAGGGGAAAAGAAAAATTTGCCAAAGGCCAGACCTATATTGTGGTCTGCAATCACAACGCGCTGATAGACGTCCCCGTATCCTCGCCCGGCATCCCCGGTGGCAACAAGACTATCGCCAAGATCGAGTTTGCCAGGATCCCCATCTTCGGCCTGATGTACCAGGCGGGCAGTATCTTAGTAGACCGTAAAAACGAAAACAGCCGGCGGGAAAGCTTCACCAAAATGAAAGAGGCGTTGGACATGGGACTGCATATGTGCATCTACCCGGAAGGCACGAGGAATAAGTCCAATGAACCGTTGAAAGCCTTCCATGACGGAGCTTTCCGGCTGTCACTCAGCACGGGAAAGGCCATTATTCCCGCCGTCATCTTCAACAGCAGAAAAATAATGCCGCCAACTGCCGGCTTCTATTTCCGGCCGCACCGGCTCGCATTCCACTTCCTGGATCCCGTCACGCCGCAGCCCGGCGAAAGCGTCGAAAGCCTGAAACAACGGGTTTTTATCCTGATGCAGGACTATTATCTCGCCAATTAATATTCACTGCCGGTGTCATAGAAATACCTCGTCCGGTTGATCTTCAGGTCCTCGAGGATAGCAGCCTTGGGATTGATGGTAATGCTGAACAGATGCGTATAGCCGACAGGCGTCACATTAATGGACATCTGCCAGCAGTGAAGGTCGCGGGAGATGGATGCGGTCAGGGATTGCATATCCCCATTCTTCACATCGTAGTAACCGTTAAGACCGATCTTCCATTGCGGCGTCAGATTGAAGTCGCCGCTCCAGTTGATGCTGGACGTAATAGTAGTGGCAAAGCCGCTGTAGTTCGCCTTTTCTGCATTGACAAAATTAAAGGCAAAGGAAAGGTTCAACGACCAGGGAATATTGAAATCGGCAAACTGTGCCGGATTCTGCCGGACGTAGTTCAGCTGGGCCTGCTGCTCTTCCATCGTCATCGGTATCTGGTCGCTCGTCGCCGCAGCCTTCGCGTCGGCCAGCTTCTGGTCGGTGGGCGCGCTCTTGAAGCTCGTCGAAATGGCCAGGTTGCCACTGGTGATGCGGCCTACCGAGAATTTCTTTCCCGACCAGGCATATTTATCCACGTCGACACCCAGGCTATTGACCTGATAGGGGTCCAGCGTGGCGCCGCCCGTTATATTGATATTCTTGAACAGGGTACTGCGGAAATACATTGTAAGGGGTGATAACTTGAAAGAATCGGCGAGGTAGTTGTAACTGCCGGTGATACCGAACCCGTCGATGATGGTGACCTTCTTGATACCCGCGCTGGAGGTATCGGTCTTCGACCGCACCTTTATTTCTATATGATTGTCCAATCCGAAAGAAACGCCGCCAAACGTTCCTTCCGAGAACGCGCCATAGGTACTGCCGTCAAAGTAGGATACCCGCTGATGACCGGGTATCCTGCTGCTGCTCGTCGTATCCCAGCGAGGTGAGTGTCCGGGGAAAATATGATGAGCCGGATAGCCGCCGGCCGCCGTATCATAAGGCGTATATAAGGTATACCAGTCCTTCCCTGCCAGATCGGGCGAATAGCTGAGACTGAGGGTCGGCCGGATCACATGCCGGATACCCAGCAGCGAGCTGTTCCGGCCGAAATTCTGGAAAGTACCGAAGATGGCAGTACTCAGCGCCAGGCTGTAAGACATACTCTCCGCCTGAAAGAATCCCCGCGTAACCCCATCCGTATCCACCTTATTATAAGCATAATCATAGTGCCGGTATAACTTCTGGGTATACATCCTTTCCTGCAGGCTGATGCCCGGGGCCACCTGCACCGGCCCCTTGATCGGCAGCGCCAGGCTGATGGGAATGCTGTTTTGCGCGCCCAACTGAAAGGTATCGAGCGCCTTCTTAAAGGTGATCAGGGAATCATAGAAGCTCTCACCCCCGGATATGGTGCTGCTCAGCCCTATCCCCAGTTTTTGATACCATTTCTGGGTGCCGATAACACCACCCTTTGGCTGGAGAGGATACACGGTCGGCGCGGTAAAAGCAACATTGGGCAGCGAGACGTTGATCAGCCGCGTTTCATTATCCTGGTTATGGTTACCGCTGATCGTTAGATTATACTTACTATCGAAGGTCTTGGAGTAGGTGATCGAAGAGCTCAACTGGTTGTTATAGGCTGCGGTAGCGCTGTTCAGTACGTTTTGATTGAACTTGGTGGAAGCAATGTTGACATTGGCTGAGAAGTTCGTCCCCGGCCGTGCCTTGCTGTCCATGGAATGGCTCCAGTTAAAGTTGAAGGTCCTGGACGTCGTATAGGTATCCGAGCCAGCCGTACTCC
>PMUF01000606.1 GCA_003167015.1 Chitinophagaceae bacterium
GCTCATCACCGGTGATCCGGAACCATTAGAACAACCCAAAGCCTACCAGCACGGTCAGCGCGATAGCCGGCAACACGGTCCAGACCACTTCCAGCCGGTTGTCATGTGGAAAATACATCGCCTTCCTCTTCTCGGAATACTGGTATTTATAGGCAAACCAGAACAGCAATACCTGGGTGATGACGAACACGATGCCCGTGATCGTGATGGTGATGTACAACATCCTGTCGATCTCCACGCCATGAACGGAGGCAGACTCACCCAGGATCTTACCCCTGTACAGCTCATTGCAGAACCATACCCCGATCAGCCCGAGGACCAGGAATGCGATCATCAGGAACCCATTGACACGGTTGTTCTGCTCAAAATTTTTCTTTTCTCCTTTTAACACACCTACGTACTCACTTGCCTTGGCAATCTGGAAGGTGATCAGGAAACCCATTAACAGGATCAGTAACAGAAAAAAGGTTGACATGATATTTAAAAGAGTTTACGTATGGTGGATAATACTTTCTTTCAAAAAAGGATGATTCTTGGCCAGTATCGGGAATTTGCTGAAAACCCTCCCCGTCTGCCACATGATCAGCCCGACAAACCCTGCCGCGATGCCGAAATCGAAGAGGTTCATCGGCACATGATTGGGATAAGGACCGGCAAAAACCATCTGGTAGAAATCCAGCCAGTGTCCGAACAGCAAAAGTACGGACATAAAAGTTACCGTCGCATAGTTCCGTTTGGAGCCCCGGCTCATAAAGATCAGCAGGGGAGCCAGGAAGTTGATGACCAGGTTCAGGTAAAAGAGCCCCATATAAGCGCCCTCGAACCGGGTCTTGTAATAGATCGTTTCTTCCGAAATATTCGCATACCAGATCAGCATGAACTGGTCGAACCAGAGATAGGTCCAGAAGATCGAAAAGGCAAACTGAAACTTGCCCAGGTCATGCAGGTGCTCCTTATTGACGAAGGGAAGATAGCCCTGGTTCTTGAAATAGATGACGAACAGGGAGATCAGGGCCATCCCGGCTACGAAGGTAGACGCAAACGTATACCAGCTATACATCGTTGAAAACCAATGCGCATTAATGCTCATCAGCCACAACCAGGGCACTACCGAGGCCACGGTCAGGGCAAACCAGACGATATAGATGGCCGCCCAGACGGTATTGGTGAAAATATAACGCCGACCTTCCTCTATGGTCAGGGGCGTATTGTCGATGGAGCGGGACAGCTGACGCATTTTCCAGCCCAGCAATGTCCACAGCCCGATGGTCAGCACCGTATATACCGTAAAAAAGGTGGGGTTGAGGAATCCCTTCTTCCCGTTGAGGATCTCATCATGGGCGACGACATCCTTGTTTATCCAGATATAGATCGCATCATGCCCGCCGAATACCAGGCACATCAGGATCACGAAAGTGATGATACCGATAGGGATCACGGAGGCGGAGATGGCCTCGGTGACGCGGCGGAAGACCAGGGGCCAGCCGCCCATCGCCAGCGTGGTTGCCGTGAAGAAGAACATCGCCGCATTCACGACCAGCAGGAAGTACACGCTGTTCTGCAGCAGGGCGGCCCAGAAACGGGTGCCATGGTCCTCGCCGCCGTACAGGATATACCCGATAATGAGCGACAGGACGCCCACCGCCAGCAGGCCGTAAGTCCATTGCTTGTACCGGCCGGGAACTACAAAGTTTTCTTTATTGGATGACATTCGGGAATAATTTAGTATTCTTTAATTACTTTTTCGTAGTTGAATCCGCACCGCCGGCTGCCGCAGGCGCCGCACCGCCGCCCTTTGCCGCTGCCTGTTTGCCTTTGATATAGGCAATCACCATCCAGCGCTGTTCCGTATTCAGCTGGGACGCATAGCTGCCCATCTTATTCTTTCCATAAGTGACGGAGTAATACATCTGCCCTTCCGGCATGCTCAGGTATTGAGCGCCGCCCATAAAGTCCGCCGGTTTGGCCGGGAAGGGGCCATCGCCGCCCTTGTACAGCGGACCATTGCCGTCCAGCTTAGGACCATGACAGATTGCGCAGTTCACCAGGAACAGCCGCTCGGCCTCTACCGTGTCCATGGACGTCAGCGGGTTTTTGACTTCCCGGGACGTGTGATAGTTGGAGGTGTCGCCGGCCGCGGAATCCTTTGTGATCAGAAAGGGCAGCAGCTCGCCTCTCTTGATGGTGCCGGCAACGGGTACATTACTGAAATGGATCCCGCGCTTCAACAGGTCGGCCTTTTGCTCCTCTGTGGTAGCATACGTCTCATAAGCCCGGCTATAAGCCATGTCGGGCATGTAAACTCTTCCGGGATTCCGCTGTACGTCGCTGCAGCTGACAGCTACCGTCATTGCACCTACAATCAGCGAGAAGACAATTACTTTTTTCATGTGTTATATTCTTCTTACTAAATCAATCCTTTTTGACCTAATGGCGGCAATTCCGAATCATAACGTCCCAGCCACCAGCCTGTCTCGGCGATCTGCGTATTGATCCCGACAGCGCCGACACTGGCGAGGAAGGCGGAGATCTCGGACTCGTTGCTCTTTTCCGTACACTCGATCACCATCGTGAACTGGTCATCCGTCGCCCGCAGGTTGAAATGATGCTTGCGGACGAAGGGAGCGATCTGGCACAGGTAACAAAACGTCAGTACCATCCCGACGGCCGAGAACAAAACCGTCAGCTCGAATGTAATAGGTATCCATGCGGGCAGATCGAAATGTGATTTACCGCCGAAATTCTGGGGCCAGTCGCTGTTAAAGATCCAGCCGATACCGCTCAGCGCCGTCGTCGTACCCGTAATGCCGTAAATGAACCCGGCAGTATGCAGACTCGTCTGCCGTAAGCCAAGAGCGTCATCCAGGCCATGAATAGGCATCGGCGTATATACGTCATGGATCTTGTAGCCTGCCGAACGGACCTTCTTCACGGCAGGAAAAAGTACCTGCTCGTCCGTAAAAATGCCAACAACAAATTTTTTAACTGACATACTTATTTAGCTTTTATGGCCCTGGTGGGCTGGTGCATATTCCCCCTAGTGTGCATGTGCATATTCATGTGCAAATTCATCTACGCTCTCTTTTTCTGCGTCACCCATCTTTTCCTTGTATACTTCGCCGGACTTCTTCAGGATATGCCTGATCTCATGGATCGCGATAACCGGGAAGAATTTGGAGAACAGGAAATAACAGGTAAAGAACAGCCCGAACGTGCCGATATAGAAACCCACTTCCCATATCGTCGGCCGGTAATACGTAGACCAGCTGCTCGGAATATAATCCCGGTAAATGGACGTCACAATGATCACGAAACGTTCGAACCACATCCCGATATTCACGATGATGGACATAAAGAAGGTGACGGTGAGGTTCCGGCGCATCTTGCGGAACCAGAAGATCTGGGGCGACAGCACGTTACAGCCCATCATGATGTAATAGCTCCATCCCAGCGGACTGAAGATATTTGCCCGGTTCTGAAAGAAGGCCCAGTTCTCGAATTTATTCTGGCCGTACCAGGCGATGAACAGCTCGGTCAGATAGGCAACGCCTACGATGGAGCCCGTCAGTACGATGACCTTATTCATGACCTCGATATGCTCCATGGTAATATAGTCTTCCAGTTTCAGCACCTTACGGGTGACCAGCAGCAGGGTCTGCACCATGGCGAACCCGGAGAAGATGGCGCCCGCAACGAAGTAGGGAGGGAAGATCGTCGTATGCCAGCCCGGAATGACGGAGGTGGCGAAGTCGAAGGACACGATCGTATGCACGGAGAGTACAAGCGGGGTAGACAGACCGGCGAGTACGAGGGACAATGCCTCATGACGTTGCCAGTGTTTGGTCGATCCGCTCCAGCCAAAGGACAGCACTCCATACATCAATTTCCGCCATTTCAATTTAGCCCTGTCCCGGACCGTAGCCAGATCGGGGATCAGACCCGAATACCAGAACAGCAGCGAAACGGTAAAGTAGGTCGAGATCGCAAATACGTCCCACAGCAGCGGTGAGTTGAAGTTCGGCCACAAAGCGCCCCTGGTATTGGGATAGGGCATGACGAAGAAGGCCATCCAGACGCGTCCCATATGCCAGATCGGGAACTGGCCCGCACACATGACCGCGAAGATGGTCATGGCTTCCGCGGCACGGTTCACCCCGGTACGCCAGCCCTGGCGGAACAACAACAGGATCGCGGAGATCAGGGTTCCCGCGTGACCAATACCGACCCACCATACGAAGTTGGTGATATCCCAGCCCCAGCCTACTGTCCGGTTAAGATTCCACTGACCGACGCCGTATACCACCTGCGTGTAGACAGATACCACGCCGAGGGTCAGACAGGCCACAGAGACGAGGAAGCCTATCCACCACAACCTGGAAGGACTGGCTTCTATCGGGCGGACGATATCCTCCGTGATCTGGTGATAATCTTTCACCTCCTCTGTTGTCAGAGCCGGTCTTACCTGTGATTCGTATGCGTATAATGACATAGTATTCTGAGCTTTAGCTAATTATATTAAACTGATGTCTTACTATGAATGCTTTTCGCTTTCGGTCTTTTCTGATTTTATCATTTCCTGGTGCTCGTCGCCAGGACCCCAGACGCCCTCCGTATGCCGGACCTTCGCCAAGTAGTTGACGTTGGGCAGCACGTGCAGGTCTTCGAGGCCATAGAATACCCGTTGGTTGTTGGCCACGCGGGTGGTGCTGATCTTGCTGTCCTTGTCGTTCGCATTGCCGAAGACGATGGCTTCGGTAGGACAGGCCTGCTGGCAGGCGGTCTGGATGTCGACCATATCCTTCAGGGTACGGTTTTCTCTCTTTGCCTTCAGCTTGCCATCCTGCAGACGCTGGACGCAGAACGAACATTTTTCCATCACCCCGCGGCTGCGGACAACCACATCGGGGTTGAGGACCATCCGGGTCAGGTCGTCATTCATCTGGAAGACGGTCGGATCCAGTTTGCCGACTGTAGTCTGGTCCTGGTTGTTCGGGAAGCTGTCAGCGCCCGTATAATCGGCCCAGTTGAAACGGCGGACCTTGAACGGACAGTTATTGGCGCAATAGCGGGTACCGATACAACGGTTATACGCCATCTGGTTCAATCCTTCTGTACTGTGGTTGGTCGCATTGACCGGGCAGACATTCTCACAGGGAGCGTTATCGCAATGCTGGCACAGCATCGGCTGGAACAACACCTGCACGTCATCCGGGTTGTCGAGGCTCTTGGCCGGCGTAGAATAGTACCGGTCGATCCTGATCCAGTGCATATCGTGATACCGGATGACCTCATGCTTGCCAACTACGGGAACGTTATTCTCCGCATGACAGGCCACCACACAGGCGCCGCAGCCGATACAGGAGTTCAGGTCGATAGACATGCCCCATTTGAGTCCCGGATTATCATAGACGGGGTACAGCGTACCCTGTGACCGGTAATTCTCTATGCCACCAAAGGGTTTCAGCTCCTTTTCCCGGTCTTCCAGCAGCCCATCGGGCTCTTTTTTGAAATCGTCGAAGGTCATTTCCCTGACGACTTCCACGCGACCTTCATAGGTGTCGTGGGTCTGCATCCGGGCGACCTGGTATATTTCTTTGGTATCTTCAAAAGAGGCGCCGGTCGCATGCCACTCGACGGTCGTTCCGTTGTAAGTCAGCAGCGGGAAAGCATTCTTCCCGGCCCCGACGACGGACCTGCCGATATAATCGGGCGTATTCTCCGGCTTGGCGCTCTGACGACCATAACCGACGGCCACCCCGATGACCTCGTTGTGCGTGCCGGGTACGATCAGCGCGGGCAGGCTGAGCTCTTTACCGCCTACCTTCACGTTGATGACATGCCGGTCCGCGTATACTTCATATTTGTCGGCCTGGCGGCGGTCCGACAGGTCGAGCTGGAATACGTCCTTGGCCACCTTGGGCGAAATAATAAAATAGTTATCCCAGTCGGACTTAGTGATCGGATCGGGGAATTCCTGCAGCCAGGGGTTATTCGCCTGGGCGCCAATGCCCATGCCTACGCTCTGGTACACTACCACCTCAAAAGGACCTGCGCCCTTGATGGCGGCGATGGCTGTAGCAGCCTCCGCGACCTTCGATGCATTGAAAGAGGCCCCGCCGCCGGACGTCGCAGCCGCGCCGGAAGGCTCTATCACCCCATCCTGCAATGCCTTTTCATAGGCTTCGACGCCGCCTAATTTGCCGGACCAGTATTGTTTGAAATAGGCTTCATAGGTTGTCGTAGTGTTACCGCTCCATTTCAGCAATGAATCTTCGAAAGGTCGTGTCTTGAACAAAGGCGCAATCGTAGGTTGCAGGAAGGTAAAATACCCCGGCCGCGGTTCGGCATCACCCCAGCTTTCCAGGAAGTGAGGCGCCGGCAGCACGAATTTCACCAGCTCGGTGGTTTCATCCAACCGGTCATTGAAGGAGACAGTCGCCTTGACCTTGGCCAAACCGGTCTTGAATTTGTCGGCGTCATAATAGTCATATACGGGATTGACGCCATACACCAGCAGCGCACCGACCTTGCCGTCGTTCATGTCGGCTACCAGCCCGGCCATGTCGCTGTCGATCCCCTGCCGCACCTGTACGGTCGACAACCAGTTGACCGTCGTGCCGGTGGCGCCTATCGCCTCGTTGATGGCATTGACGATGATCTGGATATTGACATTATTGCTGCCGCTCACGACGAGGGCCTTGCCTTTATTATCCAGCAGTTCTTTAGCTGCCTTCTTGATCCCGGCCTTCAGGGCGTCGGGCAGGGCGGGGGCTGAAACATTTCCACCCAACTCGGCCAGCAACGCCAGGGCGACTGCGCCGGACTCGGAGGGCTTATGGGTAAACCTGGCGTCCGCATTGCTGCCGCTGAGCGACAACAGGCTTTCGAACTGGTAATGTTTGCTCAGCTGCGGGTTCTTCGCATCGATCTTTCTTCCCTTTGAATACTGCCGGGCGAATTCGATGGGCGTTAACCAGGTGCCGAGGAAGTCGGCGCCGAGGCTGACGATCACATTGGCGTTGTCGAAACGGTAGGAAGGGATCGCCCTTTTTCCGTAGGACGCTTCGCCGGCCAGCAGCAGGCCGCTGTAAGAGTCGGCATCGTACTGGATATGCTTGCTGCCCGGATATTTCGCGAGGAATTCGGTAATGATCTGTTTGGTCGTGGGGGAGGTCAGCGTACCGGTCAGCAGTACGAGAGGCGCGCCGACGGCCGCGGTCAGCGCATCACCGACCAGCTTATCGAAAGCCTCGAAGGTGCTGACTTCATCCCACTTGCCATCCGTGATCTGCACGGGATAACGCAGGCGGCCCGTATCATATAAGTCCAGCACGGCAGCCTGCACCCGGGCCGATGTACCGCCCTGGGTAAGGGAAGACAGGGTATTACCTTCGAGCTTGATGGGACGGCCGTCTCTTACTTTAGCGACAAGAGAGACGACATCACCCCCGTTCGTATAGGTGGTAGCGTAGTAATCGGCTACCCCGGGGACCATGTTGTCCGGTTTGTTGAGGTAAGGCACGACGTGACGGACGGGCATTTCGCAGCTGGCAGCCAGGGTGGCGGCAGCCGTGCTGAAGCCCAGGTATTTCAGGAAATCCCTGCGGGGGTGCTTCGCGTCGAGCAATCCTTTTCCATCCAGGCCTTCCAACGGTAAACTTTCAGAGAATTCGTTGTCCGTTGATTTCTGATACGCCTCGCTGTTGGTGCGTTCTCCGAAACTTTGCCAGTATTTTTTGGCGCTCATAATGCTGAGAAGTTAAAATAATCGTCCAAATATTAGTTTACAGGCTCCGCATGGCGGAGGGGGGATTAATAGTGACATTTCTGGCATTCGGTGCCGCCGATATCCTTGACTGTTATGCTGTCCTTGGCGCCGGATTTCAGATCATTGTGGAAATGCTCATAAATGCTGTAGAACTTGTTTCCTCCGTTGCCGGCGGAATCGGGGAAGTTCACCTTGGTCGTCCGGT
>PMUF01000309.1 GCA_003167015.1 Chitinophagaceae bacterium
GCACGGAAGGCATGATCCGCATCCCTACCCCCTGGTACAAGAACGATAAGCTGGAATGGAACCGCACCGGCGAAGAACCGCATCCGATCCAATTGGAACCCATGATCAATGGGTTCGAATACCAGATCCGGGAAGTGACCCGCTGCCTGGACGAAGGCCTCATCGAAAGCCCGTCGATATCGCATGCTTTCAGCCGGATGATGGCCAGGACGATGGACACGATCCGCCACCAGATCGGCGTGAAATATCCGACGGAATAAGCCGCCCGCGCGCGCCACCTCTGCCAGGCCTCGCACGGTCTCCTACAGCGAATTCCGCAGCGTCAGGTAAAAAGGCACCTCCTCGGAACGATGCGTATGATCGAGGATCTGCCGCGCCGCCATCTCCCCCATCTTCCGGAAATCCGTCGAGATCGTCGTAATACCGTTGAGGATAATTTTCTTGAGCGGCGTCTCATTATAGGAAATGACGCCTACCTGGCGGCCCACTTCCAATTGCAGGGAAATGATCTTTTCGATCAGCGTCACCAGGTCTTCCTCCATCAGATTGATATACACTTCCCCTTCGCCGATCGGCTCCTCGGCTATCGACTCCACGACCTTAAACGCAAAAGCATACTCCTGGCAGAAACGCCCGCAACCCTTGAGGATCTCCACCGCGTGATAAGTATTCGGAGGGAAAATGATCTTGATCGTATGGTACTTGCTCAACGCCTCCCGGGCCCGCTCCAGGGCCGAATAAATATCCTGCTCGAAATGTTGATATACCGCGGCATACTCCCCGGTGATGCCGGGGATCTTCTTGTCCAGTAACAGCAATTTTTCCCTGGGGATTTGATTGATGATCGCCGGCGCCCCCTCCTCCCCCTCCAGGAAATGAGGAATGATCACATAATGAGAATNNGAATAGTCCTCCTTCCTGTCTGTCAGCAATTTCTTGAACA
This sequence comes from Chitinophagaceae bacterium, assembly GCA_003167015.1. Classification (GTDB taxonomy): domain Bacteria; phylum Bacteroidota; class Bacteroidia; order Chitinophagales; family Chitinophagaceae; genus Puia. The sequence continues at coordinate 944 of PMUF01000309.1, forward strand.
ACCCGAAATCATTGTTATAGATATAAAAGTCGACGACAACATATTCCCCCAAAGAAGCGATAAAAGCATCATACAGGATCTTTTTGTGCGCGCTCAGCTTATTGAACAATAAAAAGATCCTCAGCGTATGATGAAAATCGACATGCTGGATAAAATATCCTTTACCCGGCACCGATCCGAGCACTCCCATTTTTTTCAGGTATTTATAGCCTTTCTCGGCCGTATCCCGGGAAATCTCCAGCTCGAAGCTCAGTTCATTGATGGAAGGCATCAGATCGTTTTTTTTGATCCTCCCGGTCTCGATCGCTTTCAGGATTGAATTGGTCAGTTGCAGATACTTGGGGGTGGCGGCCAATTCATCCACCGTGATGCAATCGAATATAGGTGAGCGCTTCATGGAACTACAAATATACGCAAAAAGAGCCGGCCGCCCGGCCAGCCCTTCCCTTCGATAGCTTCTCTCACCGTCCTCTACCGGGCCCCTCAGCGTTCGTCCTTCCGCACGTACTTTCCGTCATCGAAATGCACAACGTAGTCCGAAGGAAAGAAAGTGCTCTTGTAATAGTAATCGGTGGTGATGATCTGAGCGCCGGACGCGCAGGCTGCCATAAACCCGCTGCGATCATTCGCCCTCGCTTCCTTGGTATCGGCATCCGCCCGCGTCCGGACCATATATCCCTTTTTCACCATCTCCCTGATCCGCTCCCCATCCTCTCTGGGATTGTTGATGATCATAAAAGCAGCCTCCGGTGTACCGGCAGGAGAATCGGTGAAGAATACCCTGCCCTTCAGCGAATGATGCCCCCTGATGTAAGCAGCCCGATGCCTGCCGCCCTCATCCAGAATAAAAATGAACTTGCCCCGGGCCTGGTTCATCGTAGGCCAGTGATTTGCCAGCACAGCGCTTTCCAGCGTGGGATAAGATCCCCGGATATCATCCGGCGTGATCAGGTAGTCGCGGCCCAGGTTGTCCAGGATCTCTTTATCCAGCCGGTCGAATACCGCAGCCGTGAATGGCTCGGGGTCCGTGAAACCGGGAGACTTGATCGTATCATCCTTCGTATTCATCGTAATATAAATGGGATAATGATCCTTATGCTGATCGGACCAGGTCTTCAACTGATGCAGGCAGTCGGCGAAGGTGTAAGAATTACTCCTGAAATCCAGATCCTGTACATGAAAAACCTTAAAGCCGGGTAATAGCATTTCCCCCTTAGGATCATACGGCGGTGGATTCGAAGCAGCTTCCCATTCCAGTCCTTTAGGATGAGCATACTTGCCTCCCTTCTCATCCGCATATACATCGATCTCCAGGTTGCGCAGCCCCAGGTCCAGCTGCTCCCCATAAGAAACATGGCTGTATTGCAGTCCCGGCGCGATATCCGGGTTCTTCGCCATGAACATCCCGAACAGCGCCGAGTCGATCGCCCGCTTATAACTATTATGAGAACCGATGACCTGTACTCTGTTGACCGGCAGATCGTCGAAGCCGGAATCCCCGGCGAAAGCCACCAATAAGAGCATGGCAGCGGATGCAATTAATTTCATACTTCTGTTGATTTGGATGCAAATATTTTTTAACCGGACCTTATTATGTCTGTTATGCGATTACTTAATTGTTAAATAACAATTGAATGCACTACGGAAATTATTAGCAATGCCACTGACGCATTCCTGCGGAGCCCGAAACAAACTTAATATTGCATTCACACTCCAATAACATCCCTTTTTTCTCTTTGCCGGCTACACGATCAATCCATCCACCAAACCAAAACACTCATTCAACATGAAGGCAATCCAAAGGCTCTTATTATTAGCACTATTCTTCATCCCGGCAGCCGTCTTCTCTCAGTCCGGTCCTGCAAAAGGAATCGTCACCGATTCCGCCGGCGCTCCGATTGAAGGGGTAAGTGTAACGGTGAAGGGCACCCACAGGTCTGTCATCACCAACCCCGATGGCCGGTTTACTATCCCGGCCGTCCATCCCGACGCCATTCTCGAATTCTCGTACGTCGGCTACATATCGAAGGAAGTGCCGGCAGGCGACGGAACGGCGGTGACCGTCACGCTGATCTCCCGCGGCGGCCAGATGAATGATGTCGTCGTCACGGGCTATGGCCAGTCCGCTAAAAAGAATATCACCGGCGCCATCGCCTCGATTTCGTCTGAAGACTTCAATGTCGGCGTCATCAGCACGCCGGGTGAGCTGTTACAAGGCAAGGTAGCAGGTATCAATGTTACCAAGAGCGGTGACCCCAACGAGCAACCCGTCGTCATCCTTCGCGGCGCTTCTACCCTCCGCAGCGGCCCCGCACAGCAACCGCTGTATGTCATCGACGGCGTTCCCGACGCCTCTATCGACCTGGTCGCCCCATCCGATATCGCAACCATCGACGTCCTCAAAGATGCCAGCGCGACCGCTATCTACGGTGCCCGTGCAGCCAACGGCGTGATCATGATCACTACGCGTAAACCTAAGACAGGCCAAACCCGCCTGGCTTATAACGCTTATGTCAGCGCCGAACAGGTGTCCAAACGGATATCCATGTTTACCGGCAACCAGTTACGTCAATACCTCATTAACAACGGAAGTCCGCTCGTCCCCGGTAACAGCAGCGGTGATTATGACGACTCGCTGGCCAACACCAATTGGCAGGACCAGGTGCAGCAGACGGGTATCTCCCAGAACCATAACATTTATTTCGGCGGAAACACGGGAAATACGATTTATGGGGCCAGCATCAATTATTTCGATAATGTCGGCGTCATGAAAGGGAGTTCGCTGCAGCGGACCTCCATCCGGGCCAACGTCGAGCACCGGATGTTCAACGACCGCCTCAGGCTTGGGTTGACCGTGCTCAACGCCAACTCCACCTCCGACCAGATCCCTTCACAGGTATTCGAGAACATGCTGATCTTCATGCCCACGCTGAATGTCAAAGAAACAGGCGGAGCCTATTCCAGCGAGTATCCTTATGGCCCGCTGAACCCTGTATCCCTGATCGCCAACAATACCGATCAGTCCAAAATGAAGACCTTCCTTGCCAACGCTTTGGCGGAAGTGAAGATCCTGCCAGGCCTCAAATACACCCTCAGCCTGACCGACCAGACCACAGATACCACCACGGAGATCTACGAGGACAGCCAATCCGAACTGGCCCGGGGACTCAATGGCGTCGCCAACAGCAGCACGACCAGCAATACGAAAGAGCTCATCGAGTCCTTCTTCAATTATGATCACAACTTCGGATTACATAACATCAAATTGCTCGGCGGCTACTCCTGGGAGCAGGATGTGCTGGGCCGCGGGTTCGGCGTCACTACACAAAATTTCAGCAACGACCAGGTCGGCCCCAACAACCTGGCATTCAGCAATCCTCCTGCAGGAACCATCGTCCTTGCCAACAGCAATATCGGCACACTGAAGCTGATCTCCTACTATGCCCGTGTGAATTATATCTTCAATGACAAGTATCTCTTCCAGGCTTCGCTGCGCGATGACGGCTCCTCCGCTTTCGGCGCCAATAACCACTGGGGCCTGTTCCCCGCCGTGTCCGGCGGCTGGCGGTTGACAAAAGAGCCATTTCTCCAATCAACCACCTGGATCGATGACCTCAAACTGCGGGTGGGCTATGGCGTGACCGGTAATTCGCTGGGGTTCGACCCTCTGATCGCCCAGCAGCAATATGGTATTACGGGCAGGTTCCTCTCCAACGGCGAGGCGATCAATGCTATCGGCGTGACACAAAATGCGAATCCTGATCTGAAATGGGAATCTACCGCCACCACCAACATCGGAACCGACTTCTCCTTCCTGAAAGGGTTACTCAGCGGCTCTCTCGATTATTATATTAAGACCACCTCCAACCTCATCTGGTCCTATCCCGTTTCCTCCACCCAGTACCCGTATCCCACCCTGACCACCAATATCGGGAAGATCAGCAACAAGGGCGTTGAGTTGACATTGATCGCTACCCCTGTCAAAACGCGTAATTTCACCTGGCGAAGCACACTGACGGCCGCTCATAACACCAACAAGATCCTATCCCTGTCCAATAGCCAGTTCAACGAGCAATCCATCAATACCGCCTTCCTCGGCGGCCAGGGACAATCGGACAACTGGTCGCAGATCCTCCAGGTTGGCCACCCCATCGGTACTTTCGATATCTGGCATTATGCAGGCAAAAACCAGAATGGCGTCACCCAGATCGAGGCCGCCGACGGCGCCGATACGCTGACCCCCACGACCGCCGATTTCCGCATCGAAGGAAATGCACAGCCCATGCTGCTGCTGGGCTGGAACAATACCTTTACCTATAAGCAGTTCGACCTGAACCTTTTCTTCCGCGCCGTCACCGGCAATAAGATCCTCAACGCCACGCTGGCCGGCCTCAACAATCCGTCCGGTGCCCATTTCCAGAACCTCCCGACATTCTCGGAAAGCGAGTCGTTCAACGACTATAATTCTTACCTGATCTCTGACCGGTACCTGGAGAGCGGCACTTATCTCCGACTCGACAACGCGACCCTGGGATACACCCTTCCGATCCATTCCCCGTCTGTCAACAGGCTGCGTTTCTATACGTCCGTCAATAATGCTTTTATCCTGACCAAATACAAAGGCATCGATCCTGAAATAACCCAGGGCGGCCTTACACCCGGTATCGACAACAGCAACTTCTATCCTAAAACCCGTTCTTACCTCTTTGGGGTAAATGTGATTTTCTAAACATCGAAAAATGCAGATCATGAAAAAAATTGCTTCTGTTATTATAGGAGGGATCTTTTTGCTGAGCATGGGTTGTACCAAGCTCAATGTCCCTATCCAATCCCAATACACGCC
>PMUF01000166.1 GCA_003167015.1 Chitinophagaceae bacterium
GACTTAATAGCCAATGTTTTAGCCAATCCGGGGACTCCTTCGAGGAGCACATGCCCATTGCTGAGCAGGCCGATGAGCAACCGGTCGAGCATCTGGTGCTGTCCTACGATCACCCGTCCCACCTCATCGCGCAATCGGTCGATAAAGGCGGCCTGGTATTGGATCTTGTTATTTAACTGTCTGATATCCTCTGCTGTATAAAGCATAGTGTTGTATTATCTTATCTAAGGATCGAAAATACGAATTCGGTTGGCAACTTGCGAGCCAAGTTTTTAGCAGGGATTAAAAAAATTTAATTGGAATTATATAAAACAATTATTTGATCCGGGAGTTTTAAACCTGGGAGGTTTCCAACCTTCCAACGGATAACCCGAGCAGAATGATTTCGAATTGGACCATACTTACCCTACTATCGGCCAGTCTTTATATGACAGGTTGCTCCGATAAAAACGCTACAGGCAAAGATCTGGACCTGCTTACTAATATTCCCTGGAAATACGAAAAGGCTGGTTTCGACTCGAATGACGATGGGATTTTCGATGCCCTCGATCCGCGCATTGCCGGGAGTGAAAAAGACAATACGATCATTTTCTGCAAGGATGGCACGGGCTATTCCGCATTAGGTCCGAATTCGCAGCTCGGTTCGAAGGCTTCGAAGGCGAGCGCCGACAGTCTGCCATTCATGTGGGCCTTTCAGAATAATGACAGCACTATTTATTTCCAGGATCAATACTACAAGATAAGGACGCTGGATAAACATCGCCTGGAGCTTTATGCCGATGAAAAGTTTGGCGGGGTGGACACGCGCTACATTATTATCTTAAAACACTAAGACAAATATTTCCCCACGATCGGTACTCTTCTTCCCACGCCGAATGCCTTGCAACTCACCCGGATGATAGGGCAAAACTGGTTTCGCTTGTATTCATTGCTGTTGACGAGTCTTAGCACGCGGCCTACCAGGGCTTCATCGATACCCATCGCGACGATCTCTTTCGGCCCCTGTCTTCTTTCGATATATTGGTAGAGGATCTTGTCGAGGATGTCGTAATCCGGAAGGCTGTCACTGTCTTTCTGGCCGGGCCGCAGTTCGGCGGAGGGCGCCTTTTCGAGTATGTTGACGGGAATAACCTGACTGTTGCGGTTGATATAGCGCGCCAGAGCGTATACCTGCCCTTTATAGACGTCACCCAGCACGCTGAGTCCTCCGGCCATATCGCCGTAGAGGGTGCCGTAACCTGTCGACAATTCGCTCTTGTTCGACGTGTTCAGTAATACATAGCCGAATTTATTGGCCAGGCCCATGAGGATATTGCCACGGGTGCGGCTCTGCAGGTTTTCTTCTGCCAATCCGAAGGGGAGGTCTTTGAAGATGGGTTGTAGCGTGTGGAGCAGCGCCTCATAGACCTCACGGATGGGGATGATATCATAGGGGTTACCGAGGTTACGGGACAGCTGTTCGGCATCACTGACCGAATGGCCGCTGGAATAAGGGGAAGGCAGGAGAATAGCCCGGACATTGTCTTTGCCCAGCGCTTCGCAGGCCAGTGCCAGGGTGACGGCGCTGTCGATGCCGCCACTGCTGCCGAGGATGGCCTTTGTAAAGCCCATCTTGAAAAAATAGTCCCGGATGCCCAGGATCAGCGCCCTATAGATCTGGGCGATATTTTTATCTTCGACGAGATATTCTATGATGCGATCGGGGTCGTTGAGTTTGGAAACCCGCATGTCCTTATCGAAGATCTCTGCCAGTGTGGGGGCGGGTTTTGGGGCAACCTGGGGCTGGGCATCAGGTGTATGGGGCGGACTATCCGGAAGATCCTCTTCATCCCGGTTGATGGGAATGGAAAAGCCCGGCAGCAGTTCTTCGAACAGCGGCGGCACCGGATGAGGCAGCGGCACGACGGCGAAATCTTCTTCAAAATAATTCAGTTCTTTGACCAGATTCCCTTTCGCATCGTATACGACGCTGCCGCCATCGAATACGATCTCCGTCTGTGAGCCCACTGCGGCGCAATAGTACATGGGAAGATGGTATTTCAATACATTCTGGCGGATCACTTCTTTGCGATCCTCGTCATGATCGTAATCAAAAGGAGAGGCAGAGATATTGATCATCACGTCGGGGTGCTGTCGTATCAGGTGGTCCATGGGGCAGACCCGGTACAACGGGTTATCTCCTATATTCCAGATGTCCTCACAGATGGTCAGGGCGATCTTTTTGCCTTTGAACGGTATCACCTTCCACTCAAATCCGGGTTCGAAATAGCGGTATTCGTCAAAGATATCATAGTTGGGCAGGCAGGTCTTGTGGGCTACGCCTTTGATCTCTTTTTCGTAGAGCAGCCAGGCGGCATTAAAGAGATCTTTCCCTTCTCTCTGAGGGTTACGGGCGGGGCTGCCGACAATTACTCCGATCGTGTCCGCCTCTTCCCTGATCCGATCGATAGCCGCATAGCATTTCGCGATGAAATCCTCGAACTCCAGGAAATCACGGGGTGGGTAGCCGCAAATGGAAAGCTCGGAGAAAACGACCAGGTCGGCGCCGGCCTGTTTGGCATGACGAATGCCATCAAGGATCTTACGGGTATTCTCCTCAAAATTCCCGATGTGATAGTTCTGTTGCGCCAGCGCTATTTTCATCCTACAAATTTACGCCAAAAATGAGATCCAGGAGCTATCTTTATGACTATGAATCGTATACCTGCTGAGCGATGGTCTCTTCGCACTCCTGGAAAGGTTGTTGTGTTCGTCATGGTCCTTTTCTCCTTTGCGGCCTGCGGTCCTCATGGCGACCACCCTGATGTATCCGGCATTTCCGTTGGAGATGTACATATTACCCGGTTCGACACGGCATTTTTCTCCCTGGATTCCAATCATATCGTACCGGGTTTATACCGGCTGGATCAGCAGTACCCTTATTTCACTGGCGATTTTGTAGGCAATATCCTGGGGGCGGGCCCCTTGTCGGATACCAGTCGCGTGGCTTTTGCCGCCGCCCGGGAGTTCCTTGTAAGTTATCTGGCTATGAGCGATTCGCTGGAGAAGAAGTACCCGCGTTTGGACTGGCTGGAAAAGGAATTACAGCAGGGNNAGCAATTTTTCCATTTATCTGACCGGCAAGGGGCAGGATACTTATCCGAGGTATATCTCCCGCCGTTTTGAGCCGCAATACATCGACGCCAATTGCATGAGCGCCCTGGCAGAGGATATCTTCCCCGACAGCAGCGACAGCAGGCCGATGATCGAACAGATGGTCATCAAGGGGCGGTACTGGTGGCTGGCCGGGAAATTGTTGCCGGATGCGCCGGACAGTATTACGACTGGCTATTCGCAGGCCCAGCTGGACTGGTGTGCCCGTAATGAGGCCGACATCTGGGGCTTTTTTCTTCAAAATACCGACCTATATACTATCGATGCGGACATCATCAAGAACTATATTGGTGAAGGTCCCAAGACCGAGGGCATGCCGGAGGGTTCGCCCGGAAATATCGGCGCCTGGGTCGGCTGGCAGATCGTGAAAAAATATGTGCGTGATCACAGCGATCTTCAGCCTGTTGACGTGATGCGTGTCCCGGCGCGGGCGCTGTTCGAGGGTTCGAAATATAAACCGAAATAGTTAGTTCTTAATCCTTTCCTTTAGCAGTTTGCGGGCGGCCTGGATCTCGGTGATATCCTTGAAAGATTCCTTAGGAATCATGAAGAAGGAACGGGGAGTAAAATAGACATGAAAGAAATAAATCGTCTCCTTAAATCCGCTAAAATCTTCCCAGGACCATAGCTGGCTGCCTTTTTTTGTTTCCAGCAGAATACCGCGGTCGTCCAGGCTAAGGATGAAGGTATCTTTGAAGGTGGCTGATTTCTTATAAATACTGAGGGGCAGAAGCCTGCGGATAGAGACCCATAGAAAGAACCAGAGGACGGAAAAGATGAGAAAGGGAAACGGCCCTATCTTTCGGAAGGCGAACAGGACAGCCGACAGGATGGCGAAAACATTGATCATAATAACAAGGATCCTAATTTCCGGACGACCGAAGAAATGGCCGCGCAACCCATCCAAAACCTGTCTTTTGTTGTATCCGAAGTGAATTGTCATTCCGCTTGAAGTTGCGGTAAAAATAATGAAAATGGGTCAAGCGAAAATCAAAAAACCACCCGCCTTTCAGCGGGTGGATCCAAAATTGAATTGCCCTAAACCTTTATTTTTACGACAATGGGCGATGCTTAACGCATGTCCCTGCAATGGGAATAGTGAGTGCTTGCGGCCTGTTCGGGGGTCACGCTGCGATTGCAAGAAAATAATAAGCTTCCGGAAAGGATTACAAGTGCGGCCAGGAGAATACGTCTCATGTTTTTCATTTTAGGGGTTTACAGGATTATTAGAACGAAAAGGTAAGACGATAATTGTAAAAAAAATAATCGTTTTACTTGAGTCGGGCTGAAAAGGAGACAATTCGTTTTTACGGTCTTCCCATAGGGAGAAAAAACCGTCCCGAAATGGGTAAAGCCGGGCCACCGGCGGCCCGGCAGACTGCTAATGGCTAGCTGCAGCCCATGCTATTGCCACAGTTCAGGCATTTGTAACAGGTGCCGCTGCGGATCGTGATATGGCCGCAGGTGTTACATGCAGGGGCATCGCTCTGCATACTGCGGGCAGCCGCGTTAATGGCATCCAGACCATTTTCAGCGCGGGCGGCGGATATGGCCGCTGTTTTGGCCGTTTTGGGGGCACCATTGATGGGGTTGCCGGCGGGGGAACCATGGGAGCTGTTGCCCGGGGCGCCATGGGAGCCGCCGGCGGCTTTGGCGACGATGCGCACATCGCTCAATTCGGGCGTCGTTTTATCGTAGGGCTGTACGCCGTGGTTATCCCAGTCATTCTCCCCTGTATTGGCTATTTCCGGTCTGTCGAGCACGTGTACGAGATCGGTCCGGCCGAGATATTCGTAGGCGAGTGAACGGAAGATAAAATCGACGATCGAGGTAGTGCTCTTGATGTTCGGATGGTCTACCATTCCGGAAGGCTCAAAGCGGGTAAAGACGAACTTTTCGACAAATTCCTCGAGCGGAACCCCATATTGCAGTCCTATTGAAATGGCAATCGCGAAGCAATTCGACATACTCCGCATCGTAGCCCCTTCCTTAGCCATATCGATGAAGATCTCTCCTACCGTGCCATCGGCGTATTCGCCGGTCCGCAGGAAGATGGCCTGGCCGTTGATCTTCGCTTTTTGCGTAAAACCGCGGCGTTTGGCGGGCAGGGTCCGGCGTTCGACTATCGTAGCCAGGGCCCTTTTCAGCTTGGTATCGGGAGAAGCTTGTACTCTTTTCTGCACTTCTTCCAGCAGTTCCTGCACCGTCAGTTTACCCAGGTCGACGATATTGGATTCGGCGACGGGCATTGGCGGGGGGGCTGCAGCTTCGAGAGCCGGCGCTTCTTTTTCGCTTTCAGCCTCTTTTTTCTTCTTGTCCGACTTCGTGCTAAGCGGCTGGGACAGTTTGGAGCCGTCGCGATAAAGGGCACAGGCCTTCAATGCCAATTGCCAGCTGAGCATATAGGCATCGGCAATCTCTTCTACCGTAGCCTCGTGGGGGAGATTGATCGTTTTGGAAATGGCGCCGCTGAGAAAAGGCTGGGTAGCAGCCATCATTCGGATATGGCCGTGGGCGTGGATATAACGCTGACCTTTCTTACCGCACTTATTTGCGCAGTCGAATACAGCAAGGTGCTCTTCCTTCAGGAAAGGAGCGCCTTCAACGGTCATCGTTCCGCAGACGTAGTTGTTGGCAGCTTCGATCTCCTGGTCGGAGAAGCCGAGCGCTTCCAGCAGGCTCCATTCGAAGTTGTAGTACTGTGCGGGTTTGAAACCCAGCCGTTGCAGGCATTCTTCCCCGAGGGTGTAGACATTGAACACAAAGCCTATCTCGAAGGCCGAGCCGACGGCAGCATCCAATTTTTTGATCTCTTCGGCAATAAATCCTTTTTCGCTGAGCGACTGGTGGTTGATAGCGGGCGCCCCGGCAAAGGTGGCCGACCCTACGGCATATTTAACGATGGTATCGATCTGCCGGTCAGTATAGTTCAGGTGTTTAAGGGCAGTGGGCACGGATTGGTTAATGATCTTGAAATAACCGCCGCCGGAAAGCTTTTTGAACTTGACCAGTGCGAAATCAGGCTCGACGCCGGTGGTATCACAATCCATGACCAGGCCGATGGTGCCTGTGGGGGCGAGGACGGTGGCCTGAGCGTTACGGTAGCCGTATTTCTCGCCTAACTGAACGGCTTCGTCCCAGGCCCTGGTAGCCGCCGTCAGCAGGTAATCGGGGCAATATTCTGCCTTGAGCCCCTGGGGTTTGATCTCCAGGCCCTCATATTCATCGGCATCGTAGGCGGCCAGGCGATGGTTGCGCATGACGCGCAGCATGCTTTCTTTGTTGTCTTCGTAGCGGGGGAAGGCGCCCAGTACGCCGGCCATTTCTGCCGAAGTGCGATAGGCGATGCCTGTCATGATGGCGGTGATGGTGCCGGCGATGCCGCGGGCCTCTTCGCTGTCGTAGGGGATGCCCATGATCATCAGCATAGAGCCGAGGTTGGCATAGCCGAGGCCCAGCGTACGATAGTCATATGACAGCTGAGCTACTTCCTTTGAAGGGAATTGAGCCATCGTCACGGAGACTTCCAGTACGGTCGTCCATAACCGGGTGCAATATTCGAAACCTTCTACATCGAAGGTGTTGGTCTGTTCATTATAGAAGCGACGCAGGTTGAAAGAGGCCAGGTTGCAGGCGGTGTTGTCGAGGAACATGTACTCACTGCATGGATTAGACGCCCGGATGCGGCCGCCGGCGGGGCAGGTATGCCATTCATTGATCGTCGTATCGTATTGTGTACCGGGGTCTGCGCAACGCCATGCGGCATAGGTAATCTGGTTCCACACTTCGCGCGAGGGGATGCGTTTCATGACCCGTCCGTCGCTGCGGGCGGTCAGTTCCCAGTCTTCATCTTTCTCCAGACGGTGGAAGAATTCGTTGGGGATGCGGATGGAGTTATTGGAGTTCTGGCCTGATACCGTCCTGTAAGCTTCGCCTTCGTAATCGCTGGCGTAGCCAGCCGCAATCAGTGCGCCCACTTTTTTCTCTTCCTCTACCTTCCAGTTGATGAAATTCATGACCTCGGGGTGATCAAGGTCCAGGCACACCATTTTGGCGGCGCGGCGGGTCGTACCACCCGATTTGATAGCGCCGGCGGCGCGGTCGCCTATTTTGAGGAAGCTCATCAGGCCGCTGGAAGTGCCACCGCCGCTGAGCTTTTCTCCTTCTCCGCGGATATGCGAGAAGTTCGTGCCTACCCCGGAACCGTATTTGAAGATACGGGCTTCGCGTACCCACAGGTCCATGATACCACCGTCGTTGACGAGGTCGTCTTCTACGCTGAGAATGAAGCAGGCATGAGGTTGGGGGCGTTCGTAAGCGGAGGTGCTTACCTTGAGCTGGCCGTCGATGGGATCCACGAAGTAATGTCCCTGGGGCTTGCCCGTGATCCCGTAGCTTTCATGCAGGCCGGTGTTGAACCATTGCGGAGAGTTGGGGACACAGGCCTGGTCGAGGATACTATAGACGAGCTCTTCGTAAAAGACCTGTGCATCCTTTTCCGAAGCAAAATAGCCGTAGCGTTCGCCCCACACCCGCCAGCAGTTGGCCATGCGGTGGGCGACCTGTTTGACAGAGGTCTCGCGTCCCAGGGAGCCATCCGGCTGGGGGACGCCTGCCTTACGGAAATATTTCTGGGCAAGAATGTCGGTTGCAATCTGACTCCATGCGGTGGGAACCTCTACATTGGTCATTTCGAAAACCACTTCCCCGCTGGGGTTACGGATCACGGAAGTACGATAATCATAGGCGAATTGATCGAATACGTTGGTGTCTTCCTTAGTGAAGCGGCGGGTAAATTGCAAGCCCTTTACAGATTGCTTTCTCGTTGGCATACGTCAGTAACTTTATTGAGAATTTTTTGAATAGTTTTTGCGGCGGGTCGGGGTTAACGAAAGTATTTTTTGATTTTCATATTTCCTCGTCCTAAATATTAACACATGTGCAAAACAGATGTTCATATTTCGGCAGTTCAAACGGGGCCGCGACTTTCGGAATGTGGCACAAAGATCAGCTATTTTTTTATTCACATTGAGCGCGGTTCAAAAAGACCCATATCGCTTTGTTAATCAGACTTTACCACAATATCCTGCTGTTCAGGATGGCGTTTGACGTAAGCGGCAACAAAGGGACAGTAGACTTTTACGGGCAGGTGATGGGTCCGGGCATAATTAAATGCAAATTCCACCAGGGCGGACCCGATACCCCGGCCGCCGAGTGTCGCGGGTACTTCGGTATGCATCAGTACGATCTGACCTTCATGCAGCCGATACTCCAACCAGGCTAATTCACCATCGATCTTTGCCTGGAATTGCTGTTGTTGTTCGTTGTTCGATATGCTTAGCTGTGGCATTTATTGGGTACTATAACTTGTGTTAATCCAAGATATGTGTTATTTTCGTAAATATAACAGGGATATTACGTATGCCCGTGTCTACTAATGGTCATCATCCCGGTTATTTCGTCGAATTACCCCCTTAAAGCCGAAAACTTTTCGCATTTTTGCATTAACTGGACATAGTCCACACCCAAGGCAATAGCGAATGAAGAAAGTTATTTACGAATCCTTGTTGGCGAAGAAAAATAAGGGTCAGCGGTCTTTCGCCGTGCTGATAGATCCGGACAATGTGAATGCGTCAAAGCTCGATGAGCTGACCGCCCTTGCCGTCGGGGCAGGAGTAGACTATTTACTTGTCGGAGGCAGCCTTGTCATTTCGAACCACCTGGATGAGGTTGTACAACATATCCGGCGGAATTGCAGTATTCCGGTCATTCTTTTTCCTGGTACTCCATCACAGGTCTCGCGGTATGCCGACGGCCTTCTTTATCTTTCCCTGATCTCCGGTCGTAATCCGGAACTGCTGATCGGTCAGCATGTCATCTCGGCGCCTGCCGTCAGAAAAAGCGGGCTGGAAATCATTTCGACCGGTTATATGGTCATCGATGGAGGTGCGCCGACGACAGTCTCTTATATCAGCAATGCCACCCCTATTCCGGCCGACAAGAATGAGATTGCGCTGTGCACGGCTATGGCGGGGGAGATGCTGGGGATGAAACTGATCTATATGGATGCGGGCAGCGGAGCCAGGCATCCTATCCGCGAAGAAATGATAGCCTCTGTGGCCAGCCATATCGATATTCCGCTGGTCGTGGGCGGCGGTATCCGCGACCCTGAAAAGGCCTATCTCAACTGTAAAGCCGGGGCCAATGTCATCGTCGTCGGCAATGCCATCGAAAAAGATGCAAACCTGATCAAGGAGATGGCCGATGCCGTACACTCCGTCGCGGTCACTTAGCGTTATTGAGAGCAAACTACTGATCCTTCAACAAAATATGAACCTGTTTACACGGCTATTGAATGCCGGGATCACGGAGCAGTTAACTGCCTATGATCGTCGCCAAACCAAAGTTTTCAACAGTTGCAATCTGGCGGGAATGCTGATTGCCCTCTTAAGACTTGCCTATCTTTCATTCGGTTCCCCTAACCATTATCCTGGATTTGTATTGTTCGTCAATGCCTTTCCCCTGTTGATCTGTGGGTCAATGCTCATTTGCATGTTCCTGCAATTCTTCCAGACGTCTATCGTTATTTCCTTTCTTTGCTTTCCGGCTGCGATTGTAGTGATGGCCTGGCTGACCGGGGACAGGGAATTGGAAATCTATCTTTTTCTCTATCTTTTCTTTGTCTTCTTTTTCCTGCATCACCGATGGCACATCCTATTGGCGTTTTGCTGGGTAACGTCGTGTATNNAGTAAATACGCGGTGTGGAAATTTGAAAAATCGATCCGGGAGAAAAAGGAGGAACTGAAGAAACTGAATGCCGTCAAAGACAAGGTTTTTTCTGTTATCTCCCATGACTTAAGAGCGCCCATCGGCAGCATGATCCTGCTGCTGCGCGAAATCAGCGACGCTTCCATGACTGTTGATGAATTCAACGAACATTTACCCGATTTACTGGCGAATATGGAGCAAACCAGCGATTTGCTGGACAATTTGCTGGCCTGGGCGAGAAGTCAGATCCGCGAATCGGCGCTCGTTGCGAACGAAATATCCCTTTACCGGCTGACAGACCAGACCATCAGGTTCCTGGAAAGAATGGCGGATGCCAAGAATATCCGGTTGATCAACGAAGTGCCCATGGGGTGCTCAGCTTATGCGGATGAAGGTTCGATAAAAATCGTCCTCAGGAATCTGGTCATGAATGCTATCAAGTTTACCGGCTCGGGCGGCATTGTGAGGGTGAAAAGCGATGTAACAGGTCCTTATGTAAAAATGATGGTAGAAGATAACGGTATTGGTATCCCTCTTAACAAACAGCAGCTGTTGTTTGGCGAGAGTTATTATACCTCACCCGGCACTAATAAAGAAGCAGGGTCCGGGCTGGGGCTGTTGATCTGCCAGGACCTCGTACAGAAGAATGGCGGTTCGCTGTTGTTTACGAGCGAGCCAGGCAGCGGCACGATTTTTTCTTTTTCGTTACCTCATCAGAATTGATCGATTACTCCGATCTCAGGCTTTTTGCCGGGTTCGCCAAAGCTGCACGCATGATCCGGTAGCCGGTAACGGCCAGGGCCAGCAGCAGCAGGATTGCTGCCGGCAGCACGAACATCCAGACATTGAGCGAGGTATGATAGGCATAGGTGGACAGCCAGCGCTGTGCGCCCCATGCCGCCAGCGGCAGTGCTATCAGGGCAGCCCAACCGACGAGCCATAGCTGGTCGGCAGACAGCAGCAACAGCAGCCGGGACAGCGTGGCCCCCAGTACCTTGCGGATGCCGATCTCTTTCGTTCGTTGCAGGGTAATGAGCGACACGAGGCCGTACAATCCCAGGCAGGAAATAAGAATGGCCAGGCCTGTAAATGCATTAAAGAGGAATTGGGTGGTCCGATCACTTTTGTACTGCGCGTTGAATGATTCATCCATGAACCAATATTCAAAAGGTGAGACCGGGAAGAAGTTTTTCCAGAGTTGTTTGAGGCGCGGGATAGCCGATGGCGTTGTTTTCACCAGTACGGCATTAGGCGGGTCCGTTTTATAGATCAGCATGGCGGGAGCAATGGAATTGTGGAGGGATTTCCAGAAGAAGTCCCTGACCACGCCGATGATCTTACCCTTTTTATTATCCCTGGTGATGGTCTGACCTAGACCGGTGCTCCAGCCTATTGAACGAACAAAGGCCTGGTTGACGATATAGCTGTCCAGGCTGTCGGTGACCAGGCTGGTTGAGTAGTTGCGGCCCTCGGCCAGGGAGATGTGCAAAAGGGGCAGGAATTGCGGGTCTATAAAGAATGAATTACACAATAGTTGTCTTTTCTTTCCCCCCACGTTGACTTCGATGCCATTCATGGCGACTCCATCGGTAGGCAGACCGCTACCTACCGACACGCCCCTGACACCCGATTCGCGGCGCAGGGCCTGATAAAAGCCCGGAGCCGCCTCAGCAGCAATGGAATCGCCGGGCATGGAGATATGCAGCATCTGTCGCTGGTCGAGGCCAAGGTCCCGGTGTTGAATGAACTGCATCTGGCCAAAGAAAACGACGACCCCGGCGAGCATGGCCAGGGCGATGACAAATTGGACGACTGTCAGAACCTTGCGGAGACCGGCGCCTTTGACGGGTCCGGTAATCGCACCCTTCAGTACGCTGATGGGCCGGAACCGCGAGAGCACCAGGGCGGGATAGCCGCCTGCCAGCAGCACGGTTACGGGAAAGAGCAGGATGGGGATGAGGATGGTGGTCCAGCCTGTCCATGACAATTCCGTATCGAGCATCCGGTTGAAAAAGGGAAGCGCCAGGGCCACCAGCCCGAAAGCTACGAGCCAGGCAATGGTCACCAGTACCGCGGATTCCGCCAGGAACTGACCCAGGAGTGCCCGGGGCGTGGCCCCGATGACCTTGCGGACGCCTACTTCCTTAGCCCTTTCGGCGGCCCGGGCCGTTGCGAGATTGATGTAATTCAACAGGGCGATCAGCAGGATAATGATGGCGAGGGCCGAGAAGACCCGGTCGAACTGCCGGTCGCCCTTCGGCGTATCGCCCAGATAGCCTTTGCTGAAATGGACATCGGTCAGGGCCTCGGCATGGAAATTCAGCCGCCAGTCTTTGCCTGCGTTTTCGTCCAGGCTGGGTTGGGCAAGCGCCGTCAGCCGCGCCAGGTGCTGATTGAACAGCGCCAGGTTGGGTTTTTGGCGAAACAGGACGTAGGTATAGGCAAAATCGTCCGCCAGCCAGTTATCGTTGGTAAAATCTTTGGACAGGAGGCCGTCGATCCTGAGATCGGTATTGGCCGGCTGGTCGGCGAAGACGGCGGTTACCCGACAAGGCTTGCGATTGCACTCCAGTATCTTGCCGAGAGCAGGTTGGTTGCCGAAATATTTCTTTTCCAGGGATCGGGAAAGGACCATGGAATTCGGCGCCGACAGCGCGCCGGCTGCGGTTCCCTCGATAAAAACAAAGCCGAAAACGGAGAAAATAGCGGGTTCGGAAAAATAGAAGTTCTTCGAGGAAAGAATCTCAGTCCCGGACCTGATGACAACATTATCATCATCGTCGACCCGGGCGACGGCCTGCACCTCCGGAAAGGAGCGGAGCAGGTTGGTTCCGGCAGGGTAAGGGGCCAGTGCCGCGTTGACATCCGACCCCGCGCTATGGATGGTGGTAGTCAGCCGGGCAACGCGGTCCGCGTTGGGATGATATTTATCATAGCTGAGCTCGTAATCGACGTACAGGTAGATGAGGAGGCAGGCGGCAAGGCCGACGGACAGGCCGAAAATATTGATCAGCGAGATCGTTTTTTGCCGCAGCAGCCGGCGGGCAGTAATTTTCAGGTAGTTAGCTGGCATAACGGTTTATTGGCGTCATGGCTTAAGATGCCGGCAACCGGGTCCTTGCTGCTTGTTAAACAGCCATTTAGGGAATTCTTAACGGAAAGGGTAAAATTTGCGTAAAATTCACATTTTAATCCCTTTAGATGTGGAAAATTGTGTTTCTTTGCGTGGTAAAATATTTGAAACAATTTCATCAACCTTGAAATGAAAAAAAACTCACCCATATCACGTTACTTTGTGATATTGCACGCCTTCAATAAGCGTGGGTTTTTTGCTGCGCCGTTGTGCACAGTTTTTTCCGTTCGTCCCATTCCCTTTTGGGTACGACGTTGATACTTCCCCACTATAGCGTTCCCGTCTTTTCAGCTTTATCAGCAGCATGCCGGGATTCCCTGTCCGGCCATTGGCTCAGCAATTGCAGCAATGGTGGTGCATTTATCATTAAGAGCATACTTGAATCATGGAAAATCAACAGTTTAAGATAATTATTGCCGACGCCACTCACCAGGATTTCGCCCGGATCATCTGTGACGAAATGGAATCTTCCGCTAAAGCCAGGGGTACGGGCATTGCCAAAAGGAGTCCGGACTATATCCAGCAGAAGATGCGGGAGGGCAAAGCCGTAATCGCCTTCACGGAGGAGGGGGTATGGGCAGGATTCTGCTACATAGAAACCTGGAGCCATGGCGAATACGTGGCCAACTCGGGGCTGATCGTATCCCCACTCTTCCGGAAAAGCGGGCTGGCGAAGATGATCAAGAAGAAGATCTTCGAACTTAGCCGGACCACCTACCCGGAAGCCAAAATCTTCGGGCTGACCACCGGGCTGGCCGTCATGAAGATCAACTCAGAACTCGGCTATGAGCCTGTCACCTATTCCGAGCTAACCCAGGACGATGCCTTCTGGGCGGGCTGCAAAAGCTGCGTCAATTACGAGATCCTCATGAGCAAGGAGAGGAAGAACTGTATGTGTACGGCCATGCTGTATGACCCCAAGGACCACTACGAGCCGGAAGAGACTACCCAGGATTTTAAGAAGCATTCCAAGCTATACGAACGATTCATGCAGATCAAGCAGTGGAAGCTGCTTGCCCCTTTCCTCAGGCATCACGACGATGATCATGGCAACGGAGGCGGGCGTAACGGCGGCAATAGCGGTCACGGAGGCGGAAGGTCCAGATCTCTCTTTCATACTTTCTTTCATTTCTAAAATTCATTGAACAGTCATGAGCAATAAAGTCGTCTTAGCCTACAGCGGCGGATTGGATACTACTTATTGTGCCGTCTATCTGCAAAAAGTCAGAGGTTTCGAGATCCATGCCCTCACGGTCAATACCGGCGGCTTCAGCCCTGAAGAGATCGAACAGATCGCTGCCCGGGCAAAAAGTCTTGGGGTTGCCTCCTTCGAATGCGTGGATGTCACCAAGGATTATTACGACAACTGTATCAAATATCTCATATTCGGTAATGTGCTGAAAAATGCCACCTATCCCCTGAGCGTGAGCGCAGAAAGGATGGTACAGGCGATTGCCGTCGCTCAGCACGTCAAAAAGGTTGGCGCCACCGCTGTAGCGCATGGCAGCACGGGCGCCGGTAATGACCAGGTGCGGTTCGACATGGTTTTCCAGAGCATGCTGCCCGGCGTGGAGATCATTACCCCCATCCGCGACCTGCGGCTCAGCCGCGAGGAAGAGCTTGCTTTCCTCAAAGAGAACGGCGTAGAGATCAACGCGGCAAAAGCCAGGTACAGCATCAACAAGGGCCTTTGGGGTACCTCTGTCGGGGGCAAGGAAACGCTGACCTCTAAGGAATATCTGCCGGAAGATGCATTGCCTACGCCTGTTACGGAAACCGGAGTGCGTCACCTGGAGCTGGAATTCGAGAAAGGGGAACTGCGGGCTATCGACGGGCAAAAATTCGGCAGCCCGGTAGCCGCGATACAGCATTTGCAGGCTATTGCCCAGCCTTACGGCGTAGGCAGGGACATTCATGTAGGTGATACTATTATCGGCATCAAGGGCAGGGTTGGCTTCGAAGCCGCGGCCCCGATCATCATCATCAAAGCCCACCACCTGCTGGAAAAGCATACTTTGACCAAATGGCAATTATATTGGAAGGACCAGCTGAGCAGCTGGTACGGCAACTGGCTGCATGAAGGGCAGATGCTGGACCCCACGATGCGCAACATCGAAAAATTTCTGGAAGACACGCAGGCTACCGTCACCGGTAAAGTTTTCGTCACACTGCAGCCCTATCGCTATACTATCACCGGCATCGAAAGCGCCCACGATCTGATGAGCAGCAAATTCGGCAGCTATGGCGAGATGAACAAAGGCTGGAGCGGAGACGATGTAAAGGGATTTGCCAAGATCTTCGGCAATCAGTCCAGCATTTATCACAAGATCAACGATACGGCCTTATGAACGCTATAGTATCCAGGGAAAATCCATTGCACCACTATTTATGGGGTGATCACTGTGACGGGTGGAACCTGGTGGACGCGGCAGATCTCTCGGTGAAAATGGAAAGGATGCCGGGGCATACTGCGGAGCAGGAGCATTATCATGCTTTTGCGCGGCAGTTCTTTTTCATCCTGGAGGGGGTGGCTGTTTTTTACACAGCTGACGGGCGTGTTGAGGTGTTAGCGCGGCAAGGTTTTGAGATCCCGCCCGGTTTGCGGCATCAAATTAAAAACGAGTCGGAGGAAGATTTGGTGTTTTTGCTTTGTAGTCAGCCTTCGACGAAAAACGACAGAATAGAGTTATGAGACAAATAAGGGCAGGCATTATCGGGGGCGCCGGTTATACCGGCGGGGAAATGATCCGGTTGCTGATCAGGCATCCGAATGTGGACATTCGTTTCATCCACAGCAAGAGTAATGCGGGCAAGCCGGTATACTCGGTGCATGAGGACCTACTAGGGGATACCGATCTTACCTTTGATGCAGACTGGCATAGCGATATCGACGTTGTCTTTTTGTGTGTGGGTCATGGAGAGGCGAAGAAGTTTCTGGATGAGTTCGGGAGCGCTTTTGACGGCGTCCTGATCATTGATCTGTCACAGGACTACCGGTTGAAGAGCGAGGGAAATACTTTTGTTTATGGGTTACCGGAGTTGAACCGGGAGGAGATCCGGGGAGCGCAAGCCATTGCGAACCCGGGGTGCTTTGCCACAGCGATCCAGCTGGGGCTGTTACCATTGGCGAAGGCGGGATTGCTGAGCGATGTGTATACGACCGGTATCACGGGGTCGACCGGGGCGGGGCAAGGGCTCTCCCCTACCAGTCATTTCTCCTGGCGGGCTAATAATATCCAGGCTTATAAGACGCTGACGCATCAACATTTAAAAGAGGTCGGGCAGTCGCTGCAGCAGGCGGCAGGGTCCAGCGAGGCGGCGATACATTTTACCCCGTGGCGGGGGGATTTCACGCGGGGTATCTTCGTCAGCAGCCAGCTGCGATGTGACAAGAGCCCGGAAGAGGTCCTTGCGCTTTATGAGGACTTTTACCGGGGGCATCCTTTCACCATTGTGAGTCACAGTCCTATTTCGTTAAAGCAGGTGGTCAATACGAATAAGTGCCTGATCCAGCTGGAACAGGTGGGGCGTCAACTGGTGGTCCATTCGGCCCTCGATAATCTCCTGAAAGGAGCCTCGGGACAAGCCGTTCAGAATATGAATCTGTTGTTCGGGCTGGATGAAACCGCCGGGCTGCAGCTGAAAGCAAACGCATTTTAAAAACATTTTTATGAAATTATTCGACGTTTATCCTATCAACGACATCACTATCGTCAAGGCCAAAGGCTCCTACGTGTGGGACCAGGAAGGTCAGCAATACCTGGACCTCTATGGCGGCCATGCCGTTATTTCTATCGGGCATACTCATCCGCATTATGTACAGCGTATCACCGATCAGCTGAATAAAGTCGGTTTTTATTCCAATTCAATCCATATTCCCCTGCAGGAAGAGCTGGCGAACAAGTTAGGAAAGGTATCGGGCCGGCCGGACTACCAGCTGTTCCTCTGCAATTCGGGTGCTGAAGCCAATGAGAATGCGATGAAGCTGGCCAGCTTCCACAACGGCCGGAAAAAGGTCGTCGCTTTCAGCAAATCCTTTCACGGAAGGACTTCTCTGGCTGTCGCCGTGACTGACAATCCGGCCATCGTAGCGCCGGTCAACCAGACGGACAATGCCGTCTTCCTGCCCTTCAATGATGTCGAAGCGCTTGCAGCATATTTCAAAGCGCACGGTGACGAGGTGTCATCGGTGATCGTAGAGGGTATCCAGGGCGTCGGCGGGATCAATGAGGCGTCGGCCGATTTTTTGCAGGCCATCAGCCATCTCTGTAAACAACATAATGCCGTCTTCATTGCCGATAGCGTGCAATGCGGATATGGTCGCAGCGGTAAGTTCTTTTCCCAGGACTATGCCGGTGTAGACGCAGATATCTATACCATGGCCAAGGGCATGGGCAACGGTTTCCCGGTAGCGGGCATTATCATTGCCCCTCATTTGAAGCCTAAATACGGGATGTTGGGCACTACCTTCGGCGGCAACCACCTTGCATGTGCGGCGGCTCTCGCGGTACTGGAAGTGATTGAGCAGGAAAAGCTGATTGCGAATGCCGCCGAGGTCGGCAGCTATCTGATGGCCGAACTGAAAAAGATCCCGCAGCTGAAAAAGGTACGCGGTAAGGGATTAATGATCGGGTTCGATCTTCCCGATTCGCTGAAGGATCTGCGGAAAAATTTATTGTTCGGGCAGCATATCTTCACCGGTGAGGCGAAGCCGAATACGATCAGGCTGTTGCCGTCTCTTGCGTTGCGGAAAAAGGATGCGGATGAATTCCTGGAGGCGATACAGGAGGAGATCCATGCGATGGAAACAACAGGGTCTGCGGTGAAGTAATGGCCGCGGGCCGCGCGTGAAGTAGACTCATAAATGTCACTATAATGAAAAATTTTATTTCGGCTCACGATGTGGCGGACATCGACAGCCTGGTGCGGTCGGCGCTGGCCTATAAGGCCGATCCACTGAAAGATCGCACGCTGGGGGCACACAAGAGAGTTGGTATGCTGTTCCTCAATCCCAGCATGCGTACCCGTCTCTCCACGCAAATAGCCGCGCAGAACCTGGGCGCAGAGCCTATCGTCTTCAACGTGGATAAGGAGGGATGGGCGCTCGAGTTCGAAGAAGAGGCGATCATGAGCGGAAATACGGTGGAGCATGTGAAGGATGCGGCCCCGATCATGGGCAACTATTTCGACATCCTGTGCATCCGGACCTTTCCGTCTCTCAAGAATAAGGAGGATGATTACAGCGAACTTTACATCAAGCAGTTCATCAAATATTCGGGCATCCCCGTGGTGAGTCTGGAGAGTGCGACGCTGCATCCGCTGCAGAGCCTGACGGATATTGTGACGATTACGGAGACCTTAGCGGAAGCCGGACAGGCGCCCAAGGCAGAGGGGCGCCGGCCGAAGATCGTACTGACCTGGGCGCCGCATGTCAAGGCGCTGCCGCAATGTGTCGCCAACAGTTTTTCCCAGTGGGTCAATGCCTGGGGGAAAGCAGACTTTGTCATCACGCACCCGGAGGACTACGAGCTGGACCCACAGTTTACAAAAGGCGCCCGTATCACCCATAACCAGGACGAAGCGCTGAAAGACGCGGACTTTGTCTACGTCAAGAACTGGAGCACCTATGCGGATTACGGCAAGATCTATTGTAATGATCCTGAATGGATGCTGACCAATGAAAAGCTCCGGCTTACCAATAACGCCAGGGTGATGCATTGTCTGCCGGTGCGCCGTAATGTGGAATTAAGCGACGAGATCCTGGATGGTCCGGCGAGTATCGTGACCCGTGAAGCCTCCAACCGGGTATGGGCCGCCCAGGCGGTGTTGGCGGAGATCCTGCGGAGTAAGGGTTAAAGGAGAATATTATGCAACTATCCATTATCAAAATAGGCGGTAATATCATCGACGACGAGGCCAAACTTGCTGCCTTCCTCGATGTCTTTTCGGCTGTAAAGGGCAAGAAGATATTGGTCCATGGCGGAGGCAAGTTAGCTACCAAAGTGGCTGAGGGACTGGGGATTCGCCAACAGATGGTGGATGGCCGGCGGATTACGGACGCGGAAACGCTGAGGGTCGTGACCATGGTGTATGCCGGAACCATCAACAAGAATATCGTTGCACAACTACAGGCCCGTCATTGCGACGCCATGGGTCTCTCCGGCGCTGACGGCAACGCCATACTGGCGCATAAAAGGGTACATGCCATGACGGATTTCGGGTATGTCGGCGACGTCGATTCAGTGAATACCAGCCTGCTGACCAGCCTGCTCCTGCTGGATAAAACGCTGGTCTTCTCCCCTATTACGCACGACGGCAAGGGGCAACTGCTCAATACCAATGCCGATACGATAGCCCAGGAACTCGCGCGGGGTCTCAGTACTACCTTCGATATCAGCCTGGTCTATTCCTTTGAAAAAAGCGGCGTACTGCTGGATGCGGACAATGACGCAACTGTCATCAACCGGATTGGCCCCGTCTATTACCAGGAACTGAAAGACAAGAAGTTGATCTTTGCAGGCATGATACCCAAACTGGACAATGCCTTTGCAGCTCTGCGCAGCGGCGTGGGAAAAGTTATTATAGGCCGGGCGGAAGAACTGCCGCAATTGCTGGCCGGTCAGGCCGGTACAACTATCGTACATGAGTAATGGACAGAACCATAAGGAGAAAGGGAACGGGCTGCCGGTGCTGCAGGCGGAGGCGATCGATCTGCTGCGGCGATTGATCAGCATTCCTTCTTTCAGCAAAGAGGAAGCTCACACGGCGTCCGCCATCGAGGGTTATCTGCGGTCCAGGGGCGTCCATGTCCAACGGCTGCAGAATAACGTTTGGGCAAGGAACAAGCATTTCGATGCCGCCAAGCCCACGATCCTGCTGAATTCACACCATGATACGGTGAAACCTAACAAGAGCTATACGCTGGACCCCTTCCAGCCGTTGGAGAAGGATGGACAATTATTCGGGCTGGGCAGCAACGATGCCGGCGGATGCCTGGTGTCACTGATCGCCGCTTTCCTTTACTATTACGACCGGGAAGGGCTGACACATAACCTTTTGCTGGCGGCCACCGCGGAG
>PMUF01000151.1 GCA_003167015.1 Chitinophagaceae bacterium
GTACCAGAAATCCTGTACGGTCGTCCTGACATCCACCTTCCTCTCTTCCCTGTCTATGCCCACCACTTCACCTTCCCGGGATTGCCCGTCAAATTCGGCCAGCACGATGTCGCCGACCCGTAATTCATGTAAATTGATCATATAGCATCGTTTTTGTTACCGTCGAATTTACGGGAATTTCAGGCCAATTCCAAAGCATACAGCTTTTCATTGATCCAGGCAATCTCCTTCGCGGACAACTGTACCCGGATAGCGCTGGCATTCTCGACAGCCTGCCGTGCATCCCGTGCCCCTACCAATGCAATAGTAATGCCGGGGCGCTCCAACGTCCAGCGGATGACCAGTTGAGACAAGGTAGCCTGCTTCGAAGCAGCCAGGGGGCGTAGCTCATCCAGGAAAGCATTGATCCTGACGATGTTGTCCTGCTTGTAAAAATAGCTGTCTTCCCGGGTATCTCCCGCATTGAAGGTATGCCCGGGCCTGATCTTCCCCGTCAATATCCCCCTTTGCAGAGGGCTATAGGCCAGGATCGCCTTCTTATGTTCGATACACCAGGGCACCAGCTCGCTCTCGATGCCTCGATTGATCATGCTGAAAGGCACCTGGTTAGAAGCCAGCTTAATCGACCGCTCCGCCTCCGCCATCTGCCGGACATTGTAATTGGACACGCCGGCAGCACGGATCTTTCCGGCCTTCTGCAGGTCCGCCAAAGCCTCCATCGTTTCTGCAATAGGTGTGGTGCTGTCGGGCCAGTGGATCTGGTACAGATCGATATAGTCCGTCCGCAGCCGGCGAAGGCTGTTTTCACACTCCTTGATGACACTTTCCCTGCCGGCATATTTATACACATCGAGCGGCTTACCGTTATTGTCCTGAGACTTGAAAGAAAACTCTCCCTTGGTGTCATCCCAGCGCATGCCGAACTTGGTGAATATTTGTACCTTATCTCTGGGGATACCCTTCAACGCCTCCCCTACAATTTCCTCACTTAACCCCTGTCCATAAATGGCTGCCGTATCGATTGACGTCACCCCCTCATTGTACGATGCCCGGATAGCATCTACAGCATCCGAACGCTCGGCGCCGCCCCACATCCATCCGCCGATAGCCCACGCCCCGAAAGTGATCGCGGAAGCCGATAAGCCCGATTCCCCTAATTGCCTGTATTCCATATTTATTTTTTTAGAGTCTTACGCTAAGGGGCCTCCGGATATATGGAAGCCCCTTGCATAAAACATAACAGCAAAATTACAGGCAATCAATAAATCAGTCCAGGCTAACTTTTTTCTGAGCGCCCGGGAAACCCCTGTCCCACCTTGACTATTGCACGAATACTTTAATGGAGGCCCTCCCCGTCGCCGTTGTCAGCTGCACAATATATATTCCCGACGCCAATGCCTGCCCCTTCACATCCGACCAGCCGATTTGATTGATACCCGCCACCAGTTCCACATCCTGCCGCAGGAGCACCCTGCCCGAGATATCCAGCAACAGCAGATTCGCCGGCCCGCCCGTCGAGGCCTGAAAACGGACCCACAAGGGATGTGTCACCGGGTTGGGATATTCATTCAGGCTCACCGAATCGGCAAATGGCGATGCCACGCCCGCCTCCGCCTGCCCGACGACCGATGCGCCGCTGACCCCGCAGCCGCTGCGATTATAGGCGATGCCTCCCAAATAAGAAGTGGTGTCCAATCCCGTTTCATGAGCGTACTGGTTAAAGGTCGTATCCTTTTTGAACGAGGTGCCGTTGCCAACCGTATCCCGGTAGAAATAGGCCTTACAGGGATTGTTGTCCTTGGTATAGTAATCATTGTAAGTAAAAACCAGGCCCGACTGGGAAAAGGCAAACTCCAGCACATTGTCCGATGATGAATAGACATCATTCTCGGTCACCGTAAGGTTCTGTATCCGCTGCATAATGAGCTCAGGCCCCTGCCCTGACGAATCCAGCGTGCCATACCTGCCGTTGGCGCGGGCATATAAGGTTGGGTTGATGGTCCAGTCATCAGTGACCGTATTGTATTTCACCACCACATTGGTACAGGTGGAAGTCGCATTATTGCTGCCCAGATAGAGGCCCGGCCCCAGGTTGCTCCAGAAGTCATTGCTGATAATAGTATGGCCGCCGCTGGTGCTGGAATCCTGCTCATTGCCGACCGAAACGCCGGTTCCGTCATTATAACATTCATTGCCCTTCACCGTCACGTTCAGCGAGCCATCGAGATAGATGCCGGCCGAAGTGGCAATGGGCGATATACACCGATAGACGGAGTTGTCCTGGATCAACCCGTTGCGCGACTGGTTATTGGCCTTGAGCAGCGAAGGATATTGGGTCAGCACCCATTGATAGTTTCCCGCCGCACAAATACCGATATTGTTGACATCATAGACCTCGTTGCCAAGGATGGTGAACGAATCCACGTTGCCATTCATGGTCATACCCTCCGCATAACCCGGTACGATATCATGGATGGTATTGTTATCGATCAACAGATCGGTAATAGGCGTATTACTGTTGCCCAGCACAGTAATGGCGCTCAGCACATCGTTTGGCTCGGGGTTCTTGGCCTTCGTGGTATCCCTGGTCCATTTCATATTATACAGGTCATTACTGTCGATCGAGATATGACTGCATGGACCGGCGATCTCGATCCCGTAACGAGTATCCTTTAACGTGTCTCCGCCTACTACCGTGGTCAGTGCCGAGTCATTAGTGAGATTTTGCAGGTTAAGGCCATTGATCTCCACATAGCTGGCACTGTCGATGATAATGATACAGGAGAATTTCTGGGTGAGGTTGCCGCCGTCCAGGGTCGGATTCTCGCCGGGATAGTTGATCAGCGTCGTCCATTTCCCGTTCTGTCCCCGGTTGGACCCGATATAGATACTGGTATCGAGATAATACGTCCCGTCCCGGAGATAGATGGTAATGTTGGAGTCCAGTAAAGTCGGGGGTGTGGTAGCGAAATTATAGCCCGCGCCGTTGAGCGCGAACCGCGGAGTCCGCCATGGGTTGGCCTTGGAGCCGGTGCCCGTTGTATCGCTGCCGGTAGGACTTACATAGAACTGATATCGGGGTTGCGGCAGGATGATATTGGAATCGACATCCGCAATTTTTGTGATCGTACCGACCGTGCCATACGTGGTGATCAGACTGTCGGTAGGCCCCACCGCAATATTGTCGAACAGCGTGCTGTCGATCCATATATTGTTGGGCGTGCCACCCAACGAGCCATTCACGATGATGGGGACGACATTGTAATTGCCGGCAATTGGGAACTTGGCCTCGGCCGTGTCGCTGTCCCATAGCATATTCCGGAAAAAACAACTGTCGATGTCCACGCTGTCGCTGCTGCCGCTGATGGATACCCCATAGGCATTCATGTTCTGGATATTGGCAAAGGTCAGCCCCTTGAGCCGGATATTACTGGCGCCGGCAATGCTCACCAGGTAGCCATAGGCAGTCGTTATCCGCGATCCGTCGAATACCGCCGTCTCCCCGGGATAGGCCGAAAGGATAAAATGATGACCGTTCAAACCGCTCTTGGTGGAACCAAGATAGATCACCGAATCCGTAGCATCGTTGAAGAAATACGTTCCTTTCCGGAAATAAACAATGACGTCCGAATCCACAGGCTGTGGTGTCCCCCATACCGCCGAAAGAATGTTATTCCAGGGGCTGGCCGCTGTGCCGCTGCCGTTGACCGCTTGCGAACTGTCGACATAATAGGTTTGTGCAAACCCGGCTTGCGCGCAAGCCAGTAGCAGCAAACCAAGGGTGGCTTGTAAAATTGTACGCTTCATAAGAAATGTTGATTTATGGTTAATGAATAGTTGCTACAAGAAAAATAATCAATAGAGAAATAGAAAACCCGATCAAACGGTTGCATAAACCGAAGATCACGCAATCGTTTGCCTGAAATGACAGTCTGAAAGACAGCCTGCACTGCAGCCCTGCAGCAGGGAATGCAAGCGTCAGAAAATTATTACAACTATCAGTAGACTTTGACGCCCGATGAATAAGTGGAGATCACTTTTGTTTGCAGTATTTCTGAGGAAGAAATTTTCATGAGGTCTTTATCCAGGATGACAAAATCCGCCCGCTTTCCCGCTTCCAGGCTGCCGATCTCCTTCTCCAG
The DNA here is from genome assembly GCA_003167015.1 of Chitinophagaceae bacterium. Lineage (GTDB taxonomy): Bacteria > Bacteroidota > Bacteroidia > Chitinophagales > Chitinophagaceae > Puia. Next base: position 4,143 of record PMUF01000151.1, read on the forward strand.
GAAATCTGCCCTGGCCGCCCAGATGGTCATGCCACGTAGCGCATCCTCCCGGCTCAACGCATTCTCAGGCTGAAAGCCCCCGGAAGGATATCCTTTGGCATCTACACGGAACACAACCGCCAAAAAAGTCTTCAGCGGACTGATATCCTCCACCGGGAAATCAGTGCCCAACGGAAGCCAGCCATTTTGCTCCAGCAAACGTTTATAGGCATACGCCCCCTTCAACCGGTCCGCACCCAGCCGGTCGCCCGCCCAGTACATATCGCTGGTAGCATGGGTAGGCTGCACCGAAGGGATGATAGAAGCCCTGCCGAAAAGCCCGAAATCCTGGTCATTGATCACTTGAGCGTGCTCGATACGCCAGCGCTTGTCATTCTTTCCTTTCAGATATTTATTGTATACCTGCAGGATCAAGCGGTTGGCAGAATCCCCGATGGCATGCGTACACAACTGCCAGTCCGTTCCAACCAGCCAGGCAGCCAGCGAATCATAATGTGCAGGGTTGTTCCGCAGAAAGCCTACCCACCCCGGCCTATCGTTATAAGGTGAAAGCAGACACGCACCCCGGCTTCCGAGAGCCCCGTCCGCATAAGCCTTTACACCCTTCACATACAACAGGTCCGTTTTGTAAGGCCCCCTGGGAATATAATAGTCCAGATTGTCCGGCTTGTCGGATAGCATTACGTACATCCGCATCTTCAGCCGCCCCGACTTTTGCAGCGAGTCGATCCGCTCGACGTCTACCCTGTCGAGCCCCGGATCGGTCACGGTCGTCAATCCCTGGGCAAAACACCGCCGCTGCCCGGAGTCCAGCTGCACAGCATAGTCGGTCGAAGATAAAACAGGGATCCGGCTGTAAATCAGCTTCTCGGCATTGTCGAGTAGGATACCGGTCAGCCGGCCCTGCTTCATTTCAATGGAGCCTCCCGCTATCACTTGTCCGGGATGAATGCCCGCCAGTTCGAGCGCCCTGGCATTGACGATCATGGCATGCCCGTCTACCCTGACCAGCACAACAGGTGTCGAAGGGAACAGCTGATTCAACAGCGTATTGTCCGGAAAAGCCTTTCCCGGGAACTTGTTCTGATCCCAACCCCGGCCCAGGATCCATGCCTGCCCGGGATGCTGCGCCGAAAAGTCTTTCACCCGCTGCACGACTTCTCCGAAGCTGGCACTGCCGAAAAGCGTCGCCGTAAACAAGGATTGCCCGTATTCAACAAAGTGCGAATGCGCATCGATAAACCCCGGATAGACATACTGGCCGCCGGCATCCACCACCTGCGGCGCCGAATAGCTTCCGCGGATCTCTTCGTCGGAACCCATGGCCAGCACTTTGCCGTCCTTCACTGCCATGGCCTGCGCCATACCGAAAGCGCTGTCGACAGTATAGATCTTCGTATGGAAAATGATCAGATCGGCCTGCTGCCGCGTATGGCAGCACACGCAGCCTATGGCCAGGAGCACGGCCGGCAGTCGCTTGGCGAAATTCATTGCAGCTTAATTTATGGCTAATATAAGGCAAATAGCCCTTACTCCGCCCAGCTCATCGTATACCCCGGATTCTCTATTTCCAGGGCCTCGACAGTCAGCATCAGCGGATGAAAGGTATCCACCATCACCGCCAGCTCCTTCGTCTCCCTGGCGCCAAGGCTGCGCTGAACGGCCCCCGGATGCGGCCCATGTGGTATCCCGCCGGGATGCAGCGTGATCATCCCCCTGGTCACATTCTTCCGGCTCATGAAGTCTCCGTCCACATAATACAACAGCTCGTCACTATCGATATTGCTGTGATTGTAGGGAGCAGGAATCGCCTGCGGATGGTAATCGAACAGCCGGGGACAAAACGAACATACCACGAAATTATGCCCTTCAAAAGTCTGATGTACCGGCGGCGGCTGATGCACCCGCCCAGTGATCGGCTCAAAATCATGTATGCTGAAGGCAAAAGGATAACAGCAGCCGTCCCAGCCAATCACATCGAAAGGATGGTGACCATAATGGATGCCATACATCCGTCCCCTCTTCTTTGTCAGGATCAGAAAATCCCCCTTCTCATCACGCGTCGTCAGCAGCTGCGGCCCGCGGATATCCCGTTCACAATAAGGAGAATGCTCCAGCAACTGCCCGTAAGGGCTAAGGTATTTTTTGGGATACCGGATCGGGCTGAAAGATTCCACGATAAACAGCCGGTTATCCGCATTGTCGAACCGGATCCGGTAAATCGTCCCCCGCGGCACTACCAGGTAATCCCCGTAATTGAAGGATAATTCCCCATACATCGTTTCCAGCACCCCGCTGCCGTGATGGATGAAGATCAGCTCGTCCGCATCCGCATTCTTGAAAAAATAGTCCTGCATACTCTGCTGCGGCGCCGCCAGCACGATATGGCAATCATTGTTGACCAGCACGGCACGCCGGCTCTGCAGATAATCTTCATGCGGCGGCACCTTGAATCCATCGAAGCTCCGGTGCTTCAGCATTTTTTCCTCGGCAATCCGGGGCTGAACATCGTACGGCTCGTCTGTAGAGATGATTTCCGTTGGCGGATGACAGTGATACAACAGGGAATAATCGTTGGAGAAACCTTCAGTACTGAATAATTGTTCCGAATAAAGAGACCCATCGGGCTGTCTGAACTGGGTGTGACGCTTATGGGGGATNNCTCCCCAGTGAATAGTAATGTGGCATGGGCAATCGTTGCCCTAAAATTAGTTAAATCTCTGGGTTATGCTCTTATTAACGTTACCTTTATGTAAAATTATTTTTTCCGGTGCCTATCCGAAATTTTCGCTTTCTCTGCTTTTGCTTAGCCTGTTGCCTCATTGCCTGCCAGGAACGCTCCAAGTCCATGAGCTTCTATTATTGGCAGCATGTCTTTACGCTGGATAGTACGGAAGAAAAGACCCTTCAGGACAATTCCGTCCGATTATTATATATCCGGTATTTCGATGTCGACTGGTCACCGGCAGACACGGCTCCGGTCACCGCCGGACAGCTCAGCTATCAGTCTTCCCCGGCCGGATATACCATCATCCCCGTCATTTGCTTTCACAACAGGGTCTTCGAACAGCTGTCGCCGGCCGATATTCCCTCCTTTACCGCCGGCATCTTCACCCGCGTGAGAATAATCAATGCCTCACGCCGTTTGCAAACCAGGGAAATCCAATTCGATTGCGATTGGACGGAAAAAACCAAAGACAACTATTTCAGCTTCCTCCGGGAATATCACCGCATTTCCGTTCAAACCATCTCCACCGCCATCCGATTGTATCAATTGAAATATCCCGACCGCACCGGCATCCCGCCCGCCGACCATGGCGTTCTGCTGTACTTTAACATGGCCAGGTCCGACACCGGCGATGAAAAGTCGCTCTATGAAAGATCCGTGGTCCACCGTTATACTCCGTCGCTGCGCTCCTATCCCATGACCCTGGACGTCGCATTGCCCATTTTTCCCGGCGTCAAAAACACAAAGGACGAAGAAGACCTCATGGAGATTGTAACGGATATCAACCAGCATTCAAACCACCACATTCGCGATCTTATCTTTTTTGACCTTCAACAGCAAAACATCCAACAATTTGACAGGAATATTTTCAAAGAGGTGCTCGAACATACCAATTAACCATCCAACATTCCCCTATGCTGACCATCGGCCTGCTTTCCGACACCCATCATTTCCTCGATGACAACGTTTTCCGCCATTTCGAATCATGCGATGAGATCTGGCATGCCGGTGACTTTGGCACGGTCGAAGTGGCAGCCAGGCTTGCCGCCTTCAAACCGCTGCGAGGGGTGTATGGCAATATCGACGGCCAGGATGTCCGCAGCCAATACCCCGAACAACTGCGGTGGTCATCGGAAGGCGTCAACGTCTTCATGACCCATATCGGCGGTTACCCGCCCCGGTATAACCCCGTCGTTAAAAAACAGCTTACGGACCACCCGGCCCAGTTATTCATCTGCGGACATTCACACATCCTGAAGATCATCTATGATGAAAAATTGCAATGCCTGCATATGAACCCCGGCGCAGCCGGCAGACAGGGATGGCACAAAGTGCGGACCCTCATCCGGTTTGCAATCGACGGCAGTACGATGAAAGATTGTAAGGTAATAGAACTGGGCCCGCGTTAGGCCCCGTGGGTCATATGGCGCTCGCCGCGACTCATTACAGGTACTCGAGTATTTTGGTGCGGAGCTCGTTGGGCTTGAATGGCTTACTGACAAAATCGTTCATCCCGCAAGCCATAATTTCACTGATAATCTCATTCTTGGGCGAAGCCGTGACGGCAATGATCGGGATGTCCTTGAAGTGCTTGCGGATCTTCCGCGTACAGGCAAAACCATCCAGCAACGGCATCTGGACATCCATCAGGATCAGATCGTATTTTTTACGCGACACGAATTCCAGGGCCTGCCGCCCATCCACGACCAGGTCTATTTCTCCGCCCCAGCCGGTGATGAATCGCCGGGCAATATTAGCATTGAACAGGTTGTCTTCCGCCAACAGGATCCGTTTGTTCAGGAAATGCTCATTAGACTTAGGCACCACCTTTGGAGCCACCGCCACACCCTCCGCTATTTCACCCCGTTGCAAGCCAATGCTGAAATGAAAAGTAGAACCCTTCCCCGGCGCACTGTCGATGAGAATGATGCTGCCCATCAGTTCGACCAGCCTGGCAGAGATCGACAACCCCAACCCCGTCCCGCACGCGATCCGGGTCGTGTCACTGTCTGCCTGCGTGAACTGCTCGAAGATCTTTTCCTGCTTGTCCAGGGGGATGCCGATACCCGTATCGATCACGGAAAACCTCGCGACGAACGAAACCCCCTTGTCTTCTGACATCTCCACCTTTAATTTAACCGACCCCGTCTGCGTAAATTTAATGGCGTTGCTGATCAGGTTGTTCAGCACCTGTGACAACCGGTAACTATCGCCCTTCACAAAAAAAGCCATCCTCGCATCGTATTCGATGTCGAAGACAATATCCTTTTCTTTGGCCTTGAAGCTAAAAGACTGGTACAGGCTTTGCACCAGCTCGCGCAGGTTGAAATCGACCGCCGACAGCTCCACCTTGCCGGAATCCAGCTTGGTAAAATCAAGAATGTCATTGATGATATGTAGTAAGCTCTCCCCGGAGAACTGCAGCGTACGAAGATCTTCCTGCTGGTCTTCACGAGGCTGACTCTGCAGCAGCAGATGAGTAATGCCGATCACCGCATTCAGCGGCGTACGCAGTTCATGACTCATGACACTGAGAAATTGAGACTTGGCCTTGGCTGCCTGTTCGGCCTTTTCCTTCATCTGCACCAATTCCTGCTCCCGCTGCTTGCGGCTGGAAATATCGCGGATGAAGCCGTTGAAATATAATTCCTGGTCATTGTTGATGGCTGTCACCGCCAGTTCCATCGGAAATTCAGTGCCGTCTTTTCGGATACCGGTCAGCTCTAATCGCTGATTGAGAATATGAAAGTCATCCGGATCGAGGAAAAGTTCGAAACCCGTCCCGTCAGGCCGCCATGCAGCCCGGGGAATGATGGTCTCCATCAGGGTCCTCCCCTTCACTTCCGCCTCGGTATAACCGAAGATCTCCGTTGCCGCATTGTTCCAGTGAATGATCTGTCCACCCCCGTTGGTGATGACAATGGCATCCAGCGCCGACGAGATCACGCTGCCGAGCATCAGCTCATTCTTCCGCAGCAACTTCTGCGTCACTTCGTTCTCCCTGATCTTCTGGTCCAGCGCGATATTCAATTGCTCAGACTCCGCCAGCTTTTCCAGGAAGATCTGCTCGATCTGCGCCTGCGAAAAGATACCCAGGTGCTCACGGTCTACAATCTCCTTGGGGATAAGGGTCAGCATGTGAGGGAAAAATTCGAGCTCCTTATACCGTGCCGAAAAAGACTCATAGGTCTTCTCGAAGATCTTGCCGGCAAGGGCTTCCCCATAATTACTGCTCACGAACTGAAAGGCGTCAAAGCTCAGGAATTGCAATTTTCGGAAAATGTCGGGATCACGCTTGCTGGCCTCCAAAATGGCCAGTTCATTAACCTTTTTTTCGAAATAGCCGTCGCCGGCACGGCCGAATTTATCCTTGACCGTATCTAGGAAGGCTTGCAGGAACTGAATAGCCAACGTATTCTTTTGCTCCGTCTCTCCTACAAAAAGAATATTGAAGATAGACCCGTCCTGTAATAAAGCAGGAAACCGTTGCCTGATTCTCTCCCGCAACGATTTTCGTGTATGCTGCTCAGCCAGCTCGAAAGAGGTTAGATATTTTTCGAATAACAGATATGTATGGAAAACCTCATCCGCATTTTTTCGCGCCGCCTTGTATCCCAGTTGAATCAGTTGCTGCGCGTTCGCCGGTGACGATACAGAACTAATAAGGAATTCAAACAACGACTGATATAATGCAGATGGATGGTCTGGCTTCGGGGCGGCAGACGATCTCACTTTCCCCTTCAGGAAGTTCTTCAGCATAATAGATAGTGAATCGGGCTACGCCCCTTTGCTGGCCTTGTAAATAGAATAAAAACCCATTCCGGATAACCCCCAGGTGACGACCAGCGCAATGAACCACGCAACCGTGCCGCTCAACTGCCCCAGTATCGATTTGAAGATGTTAATGCCGTAGTAGTGCTCGATCTGCATGTGCAGATGTCCTACAGCCATCACCAGAAAGCCCCAGGCCATATAGGTCATTCCCTTTCCGAATCTTCCGCCTTTCAACGCATACGCAGTAAGGAAGGCAAAGAAAACCGCAATGAAAAGGAAAGGCAGTTCCATGATGCCAAACCAATAACCGGCATTATAAGCGTGAGCCGATCCGGAACCGTTACTGACATCTAAAAGATTGCATTTTACCTGGCTGTGAGCAGCAGAAGAAGTGATCGTAATAATCCCTGTAGTAAGGATCAATAGGAGTAGGGGTCTAAATTTTTTCATGACAATATGGATTTTAGAACAATAAAACCAGCGTATTTCCCGTCTGGATAAAGTCGATTTTTCCCCGCAGAATCAAATCGGCCAATCATATATAAATATTTAACGTCCAGCCAACATAAAAAATTGCAGTTATGCAAAAAATCCGCCCCGCGTTCGTTTTCGATGAAAACCTCAATGCCTCTTTCCTCGAGGAATTATTCGAAGGCGATACCATATACGCAGAAACTGTCTTCGAAGATTTTCTGAAAGACCTGCCGGTATATTGGGCGCGCGTAGAAAATGCCTACAATAGCAAAAACCTTCCCACATTGGGAACGAGTGTCCATACCTGCAAAACATTGTTCGGTTATGTAGGATTTACAGATCTTCAGGAGCTCTGTCAACAATTCGAGGATAAATGTTCCGTTAATAACGCGGAAGAACTCAGGGTGGACTATATCCTTCTTATACAACGAAAAGAAAAAGCACAACATATTATAGAAAAAGAATATACCCGGTTAAGGATATTCAACGGGGAAAAGGATTAATTGGTCAAGGACATTATGAAAATTTCGTGCATCATTGTTGAAGACATCCAGATTGCCGCGGATTTCCTCCGCAAATTCTGCGAGAAGAGCGACCTCGTCGAGGTGAAGGGGCATTTCATGAACGTAGCAGATGCCCTTGAATTCCTCGACCGGGAAAAAGTGGACCTGCTATTCCTGGACGTGGAAATGCCCGGCGCCAACGGCTTCGACCTGCTGGACCGCCTCACCTACTCCCCTAAGATCATCCTGACCACCTCCAAGACCGAATACGCTTTCAATGCCTTCCAATACCATGTAGACGACTACCTGAAGAAACCCTTCACTTACAAACGCTTCATGGAAGCTATCGAAAAGCTCCGGCAACAACAGGCCGCTGAAATAAGCCCCACCACAACATTTGCCTCTGTACCCCAGCCCGACAGCGATTTCCTGTTCATCAAGGCTGAAGACAAGCTTATCAAACTTAACAAGGACGATATCCTTTTCCTCGAAAGCATGCGCGATTATGTGAAGTTCGTCACAGCCGGCAAAAGCTATATCACCTACAGTACATTGAAAAATATGGAAGAAAAATTGATCGGCCAGACCTTCCTTAAAGTGCATCGTTCTTATATCGTGAACATTAATAAGATCGACGATATAAGAGGTAATACTATCTATGTCCTTGGCAATCAGATTCCCATCGGAAAAGGCCACAAAGAAGACCTCGCCACCCGTCTCAACATCCTGTAGAGACTGAGGCCGCGCCCTCGCGCATCCTCTTCTCGCCCGTCCTCTCCCAAAAGTTAAATAAATGTAAATGTCAAAATGACGTTCGTCGGGCATTGAGCACTTTCGTCGGGCAAAAAATAGCCTTAGTCGAAAAAGTTTCACTTTGGGTAACACCTTTTACATCTTTGTATCAGCAAACGAGAACAACAAGATCCACGAAAACCAAATGTCCAAATCCAGTATCAAAATCCGAAACCAGTATCCTTAGATCAACCGAAACCAGATCCAAAACTTTGAAAACCCTAAAATCCGAAAGTCCTTAAACCCCGTAAATCCAAAAGATCCTGAGAACCTGAGAATCCAAACCTTGACAATCCAATTGAATCCAAAGTCCTGAAGAACATTTGTCCGACATCCCGTGAAAACCAGCCAATAGATCCGTATATCCAACGAAAACCCTGTGATCCGGTATCCGAGAAACCGTAGTGCAAAAACCTCCATCCGAAACCGAAAAACAGTTTTGAATCCAAGTATCCGAAAAAACCTAGAAGATGCCAGGGACAAAACCCGGGAAAAAGTGAAATCCGTCCAAATGATTCCATCATCCCTTTAGAAGCCTGAAAGATCGTTGGCCCTGACAAAAAAATTGCCGCCACGGAACTCCGTGGCGGCTTTGTTTATTTTTACCCCTACGGGCCTCATCACCCGGCCTCACTTACAACCACGGCCTCCCGATACCCGCCCGGAAAGGCCACGGCACCGTCGCCAAAATGATCACCAGCGCAATCAAAAAGAACCAGAACGTCCTTTTATACTTCGCCGCATCAGGAATCCTCTTTTTGGCAACACCCCGCCCGATCGTGATCAGCACAATCGCTATCAGCATCCCCGTAGTATGCTCGACTGCATAATACCGCAGGACCCTGTCCTTCATCACCTCCCCAAAACCAAGATTCCCTATACTAGCCACCCCCCACGGACCAAAAAACCATAAATAAAGCCCCACCAGCAAAGTCGTATGCGCCGAAATCATCAAGAATAACCCTACCTTCTTATCCCCCTCGGAAAAAGGCTTCACAGCCGTCATCCCAGAATAGCTTTTTACGATAGCGACAAGAAGTAAAATCAGAATGACCCAGCGGAGCAAACTATGCAGGACCAATAATCCGTTGTAAAACATGCAGTAAAGTTTTATGATGTAAAGGAAGGGCCAAAGCTACAACCGGCGTCCCAAAACGGAAAATTAATATCATCCCCTCCTCTCCTTCCCCCTGCAAAAACTGGCCTATACATCACGGTCACCAACGGGAAACCATTCCCGCTACGGGAAAAATACAAGCAAACACTTAGTTGTAATGAGGTAATATTCAATCGGTTGCAAAAATGGCATCTTTTTTACTGCTACTCGCGTATCCTATATACAATTAAAAGCTAAAGACCCAATTCCAGATGAAACCAACTTTTACGCGCATAGTATTCTTTCTCATCCTGACCATCCTTTACCAGGCGGTTAACGCCCAGACCTACAATATTACTTCCAACTCGACCTGGAGCTCCGTCATCACTTCCGGAAGCTGCACCGGCTGCACATTCAACATCAGTTCCGGTGTCACCCTCACATTTAGCAGCTCTGCACAGTGCACCAACTGCACATTCAATGGCGGGACTGTGGCTTTTCAATCCGGCAGCGCCTCATCGGGCTTCTATTCGGGAAATGTATTTGAGAACGAGGCGGTTGACTTCAACGTGGCAGAAGACCCGCAAGGCGGGACATTCACCAATGATTCCGTTTATGTGAACGGCATCAATCTGACCATACAGACCAACACCGCTGTTTTTACCAACAGTCATATCGATCTCACCTCCGGAGGAGAGATTACCGCTACCAGCAATGTGACGGCGACAGGTAGCGTCTTTTCATTGAGCGGGACCGCTGAGTACTTCAACGACGGCGGCGTTCTCACCTTGAGCGGCAGCCAAATGTACCTCAATGGTAATTCCGAGCTCTTTGCCAACTCCCAGGTCATCCTCGAAAACACCAGCGAGGTCATCGTCGGGGATGGAACGGCAGCCAGCACCGCCTTCTTTTATTACAATACCGGCAATCTCATTATCGCCGACGCCTCCATGATCAAGGTCAGCAATCACGACAACTATTACTTCAACTGGGGTTCCTATAACTATTATACAAGCTACCCATCCGGTACGGAAACATCTATTTCAACTTCCACCTTCAGCACCACCCAAAATTGCGGGTCAGGATATCCGAACGCCTGCACAACACCCTATGATTATGGCTGCGCCACCCTGAACGAATCCGGCATCGCCCCTTGCACGGTACTCGCTATCGCCGAAATCGACCTCACCGCCGTTCCTGCCGGGGCCAATACAGCAGCATTGACATGGTCGGATCCTCAGCAATCCACGGCCAGCCGCTACCAGGTACAGCGCAGTATAGGCAATACCGACTGGATAACAATCTCCACCGTCGATGCCGGCAGCAGTACAGCCGATTATCATTATGAAGACGCCTCGGCTCCCGCCGGCACGGATGACTACCGTATCGTACGCATAGATCAGGCCGGCAATCCCTCTTATTCGATTATCAGCTCCGTTACGATTGCCGGTACAGCCGGCAGGATCGGCATCTATCCCAACCCTGTTACCGGGCATACATTCCAGCTCGCAACCGGCAACACAGCCCAACTGACTGCCAGCATATACACCATTACCGGCCAGCTGCTGATGCGCACCGTATTACAGGGACAGACACAATATACCGTGGCTCTGCCTGCCAGCCTGCTACCCGGCACCGCTGTCGTTGCCGAGGTCATCACCACGACCGGTAAACAGGCATTCCCCCTGCTGCTTCAGTAAAGTTTCTTAGTTTTGCGCCATGACTCAGTCCATGAACCAATCTTTGAGAAACCTTGTAACGATGCTATGGATAGGTTGCATGATAGCAGACATCCAGGGTTGTAATAACAATAATCCCGACGATAAGAAAGCGCGGGAAATATCGGCAGTGTTGCACCGTCCTCCCTTCGGCCCGCTGACGGACAGCCTCGACCAGCACCAGGGTACCGATGTGGCCGGCCTCTATTTCAGAAGAGCCGAGCTCCTGGCCCGCAATGACCTCCACGAACTGGCCGCAGATGACTACCAAAAGTCCTGGGACCTCCGGCCCGATGAATTAACCGGACTACGATATGCCTCCACGCTCACCATTGTCGGCCATGTCGGCAAAGCCATTCAACTCCTGCAGGACTGCCATAAAAAATTCCCTTCCAACTCATCCTTTCCCGAAATGCTCGGCGAACTTTACCAGCAATCGGGCAAAATGAAAGAGGCCGTCGGCATCTATGACAACATCCTGCAGGCCGATTCCCTCAATTTCGAAGCATGGTATGAAAAAGGACTCCTGCTCGAAAAGAACGGCGATACCGCCGGCGCTATCCAGTCCCTTAAAAAGGCATATGCCATCACGCCGGTGAATACCTATAGCCTCGAACTGGCCCACCTCTATGCCGAAAAAAAAGATCCCGCCGCCTTACCCCTCTGTGACGCCGTCCTGCGAAAAGACTCCACCCATGAACTGCTGGACCCCTTTTTCATCAAAGGCATTTACTTTTCCAATACCCTGCAATATAAAAAGGCCGTCATCCAGTTCGACTCCTGTATCGACCGCGACTGGAAATTCACCGATGCCTACCTCGAGAAAGGAATCGCGCTGTTCAAACAAAAACAGTATGAACCGGCCCTCGAATCCTTTCGGATGACCATTAAGGTCTCCGATACCTATCCCGACGGCTATTTCTGGATTGGTCGCTGCTATGAAGCCACCGGCGACAAAACACAGGCCATTCTTTACTACCAGCAGGCGCTGGGCCTCGACAAGGATTTTACCGAAGCAGCTGACGCCATTAAACGGTTGCAGTAATATCATTATCTTTAAGCTGGAATGGAATAAACACGATCACTGAAATAAATTATCCCCGATACTATGGTACTCGTCGCCCCCTCGCTGCTGGCCTCGAATTTTCTCCGACTGGAAGAAGAATGTAAGATGATCAACGATAGCCAGGCCGACTGGCTCCACCTCGATGTAATGGACGGCCGCTTTGTCCCCAATATCAGCTTCGGCCTGCCCGTCATCGCCCAGGTCAGGACAGCAACCACCAAGATCTGCGATGTCCACCTCATGATCGAAGAACCCGAGCGTTACGCCAGCGACTTCAAAAAAGCCGGCGCAGACCGCCTCATCATTCACCTGGAAGCCTGCCGCCACCTGCACAGCAATATTCAACAGATCAAATCCCTCGGCATGGCAGCCGGCGTAGCCCTCAACCCGGCCACACCCGTAGAACTACTGTCGGATATCCTGCAGGATCTCGATACTGTCCTGATCATGAGCGTTAATCCTGGCTTTGGCGGCCAGGAATTTATCCCCCATACCTTCCAGAAGATCCGTACCCTGCGCCGCATGATCCACGACAGGGGACTGAAGACGCTGATCGAAATAGACGGAGGGGTCACCACGGAAAACGCCACCCCTATCATCCATGCCGGCGCCGATGTACTCGTGGCAGGCAGTACCGTATTCCATTCAAAAGACCCCAAAGCGACCATTCACACACTTAAATATTCAGATTGAGCGTTTCCCTTATCGTAAACTAACTATTCTTGAAAGTCGTAATTGCCGCTCTCTTACCTCTGCTGTTGCTGGTGCAGCCAGCCCATGCGCAAAAAAAGTCGGCAACGATCGCAGGTAAGGTCCTGGACGAGAACGACCACCCCCTGCCCGGCGTTTCCATCACCATCCTCGGCAGACAATCCGGCATCGTCACGACTGACTCCGGCACCTTCCACCTTCGGGTAGAAGCCGATAAGGCCTTGGCCCTGGTATTCTCTTTCACAGGCTATAAGCCGGAACAACGCAATTTCTTGCTGAATGAACACGAACAGGAACAGGTCATCGTCAGGTTGGAAAGAGGCTCGCATGTCCTGCAACAGGTAGTCGTATCAGACCAGCAGCAGGAACATGAGGCCGGCCTCATCAAAGTCAACCCCAGAGACGCTATCAATATCCCCTCTCCCACAGGCGGCATCGAGAGCCTGTTAAAGATCTTCGTGGGCTCCAACAACGAGCTCACGTCCCAGTATTCCGTCCGTGGAGGCAACTATGACGAGAACCTCGTCTATATTAACGATTTCGAAGTGTTCCGCCCCTATCTCGTCAACAATGCCCAACAGGAAGGCCTTAGCATCATCAACCCGGAAATGACCCGCAGTGTAAACTTCTATACCGGCGGATTCCAGGCCCGCTATGGCGACAAGATGTCCTCGGCGCTGGATATCCAATACCGTAAGCCGACCTCTTTCAGCGGCTCCGCCTATGCAGGCGTGCTGGAACAGGGCCTGCACCTCGAAGGCGCCAGCCCGCAAGGCAAATTCACCTGGTCGGTCGGCGCACGCAACCGGACCGATGGCACCCTCCTGAGCAGCCAGGAGACCCAGGGCACCTACGCCCCCTCCTCTTCCGACATACAGGCCCTGATGACCTGGCAATTCAACACCCGCAACCGCCTCGAACTCCTGGGCGTATACTCGCAAACCCGCTTTCACCTCATCCCGCAATCCAGCCAGCTCACCTCCGATGTCATCTCTCCCTATTATTCGGCCGACCTGGCACTCGATATCAACTTCCAGGGACAGGAAAAAGACGCTTACCGGACCGACCTGCTCGGCCTTTCCTATATCCAGCAGGTGAATGACAGGCTCCGGTTGAAATGGATGGCCTCTGTCTTTGACGATAAAGAACAACAGAACTACGATATCATCGGTACCTACCAGTTCGGCGAACGTGATATTGACCCGTCAAGCTCAACCTATGGCCAGATCGTCAATCCACTCGGTGCCGGCACTTATCAGAACTTCGCCCGCGATCAGCTGAACATAGCCGTCTGGAACCTTACCCATAAAGGCTATCTCGATCTCAACCGGAATTTTGTCCAATGGGGCATCAGCGCCGAACGACAGAACGTACATGACCAGATCAACGAATTCACCTACCAGGATTCTGCCGGTTATTCCCTTCCCTACCAGCCCGGCGTGCCCACCATCAGCGGCGTAGCCAAAGGGATGGATACCCTCGGCATCACCCGTCTTACAGGCTTCATCCAGGACAACATCCTGTTCGCAGACTCCGCCGGATTTACCCTCCAGGCCGGGATACGCTATAATTACAATACGCTCAACCACGAATTCCTCCTCTCCCCCCGACTGAACGCCTCCTGGAAACCACGGGGATCGGAAAAGGATATCGTCTACCGGGCTGCCGTTGGCATCTACGACCAGCCGCCCTTTTTCCGCGAAATGGTGAGATCCGACGGCACGCTCAACACCGCCCTGAAAGCCCAGCGCAGCTGGCAGGTAGTCGGCGGGTTCGATAAGAACTTCAAGATGGGAGACCGGCCTTTCCGCTTTACCACGGAGGCCTATTATAAATACATGACCCGCGTAGATCCCTACGATATCAATAATGTCCACATCCAATACTTCGGCCTCAATGACGCCCGGGCCTATGCGACCGGTGTCGACTTCCGCCTCACCGGCGAGTTGGTGAAAGGTGCCGAGAGCTGGATCAGCATTGGGTTCATGCGCAGCATGGAAAAGATCGATACTTCTTACTATACCTATACGCTCGACAGCCTGCATCAACCGATAGATAGCACGCTCACCCGGGCCGGCTGGGTCAGAAGGCCTACCGACCGCCTTTTTAATCTGGGCATTTTCCTGCAGGACTACCTGCCCACTAATAAAAATCTCAAGGCCTTTCTCAACCTGCTCTATGGCAGCAACCTGCCATTCAATATCCCGGGCGACCTCGCCCAGCGCGGCCAGGCAACTATTCCCCCTTATATCCGCATCGACGTCGGTTTCAGCGCCCTGCTGCTCGACAGCGAAAAAGCCAACCGCCGCAGCCACAACCCCTTCCGCAATTTCGACAACATCTGGGCCACCTTCGAAATCTTCAACCTCATCGACCGGGCCAACACCATCTCCTATATGCTGATCAAAGACTACTCCAATACCACCTACCTCATTCCCGAACGCCTCACGCCCCGCCTCATCAACCTTAAGCTCGTAGGCCGGTTTTAACCAGCCCCCGCCTCTCCCCCTCCTCCCAACCCATTTGCGTCAGAATACCCCCATTCCCCGGCGTTTTACGCAACCCTTTTTAGTAGTACTACGCAACCCTTTCCCAAAAAATCCGCAATTTTCCCATTTCGGGAACCAAAATGACGACCCCAGGGTCCTAATCCCCTAAATACCAGCCACTTGATTTTCTGGCAGCATATTAGCCTTATCAGCATAAACCGCGCAATATGAAAACCATGAAAAGCATTATCAGTTCCTTCCTAAACGTACTTGCCACTACCTTCTCCAGTGAAAAAATGCCCGCACTGATACCAGTCAGGGTAGTCACGAAAATTCACCCGGATCAACATCGATAATCGGATCAATATCGATAACTAATCACAGATAACCTAACCCTTAGATAACCTAACCGCAAAGACTATGGTCATAACAACTGCGATTTCGGTCTTTCCGAATCCTTTCGATCATTTCATCGTACTGGAGATCTTTTGCGAAGAAGAGACAGATTGTATCGTCCTGCTCGCTGACCTCGGCGTGGGCAAGATTCTCCGGATGCTGGGCGCCGGGCTCAAGATAGGCATCAACCGGCTTACGCTGGATGACCTGCAGCCCTTGTCCCGGGGACAATATCAACTGGACGTCAAAACAGTCAGTGGAGATTCGCTATACCAGACATTACTGATCAAGCAATAAAAATACGAGCAACCGTCGACCCCGGGGGCCACCGTCTCTACTTTCATTAGTAGAGACGGTCCCATTTTTATACCTTTGCCCTATGACCAAACTCTCCGTCAACATCAACAAATTTGCCACTCTTCGCAACAGCCGGGGCGGTAACAATCCTGATGTACTCAAAGCCGCCGTTGATGCGCAACGCTTCGGCGCCGATGGAGTCACCGTGCATCCCCGGCCCGATGAAAGACATATCCGTTATGCGGACGTCTACGCTATCAAAGACATCATCACCACCGAATTTAATATCGAAGGGAATTCCCAGGAACAGAAATTCGTCGACCTCGTGCTGGATGTAAAACCCACCCAGGTGACCCTGGTGCCCGATGCGCTCGGCCAGATCACCTCCAACCATGGCTGGGATACCATCCGGTACAAAGACTATCTGCTGGACATTGTCGGAGTCTTCCAAAAAGCAGGCATCCGCGTCAGCCTTTTCGTGGACCCGGTGATCGCCATGGTGGAAGGCGCCGCCGCCGCAGGCGCAGACCGCGTAGAACTCTATACCGAGGCCTATGCCCACGAATATGCCTCCGACCCGGCCAAAGCCATCGCCTCCTACCTCACCGCCGCAATATGCGCGAAGGATCTGGACCTGGGCCTCAACGCCGGCCACGACCTCGACTTGCAGAACCTCCGCTATTTTGCCGAGCACATTCCCGGCCTCGATGAAGTGTCCATCGGCCATGCCCTGATCTGCGATGCCCTTTACCTGGGATACGAGAACGCTGTCCAATTGTACAAACGTCAATTGCAATAACCCTCCATCACCCCTGCCCGCCCCGCTCCCGGAAAACACTTACTTTGTCTGATAGGCTTGCACCGGTGATTTACATTGACTGCCAGATCCGGGGACACGAATACAGCGAAGCCGTAGAAAACCCCGAATCTCAACTGGTAGGATTAACCGGGTCGGGGGCACTGACCGCCGTGTTGAATCACCTCGAGAATCCCACCGGCATGCGCGACGTTCGCCAATCCGTCATCATCTTTCAACAGACCAACAGCAGGACAGGAACAACCGAAAAATTCCTGAGCCCCGTCATCTCCAAAGACGACGTAACCCTTTCTTTCTACCTCGATCGTCAACAGCATGCCACGTTGTATGTCGACAAATCGAACAGAGCTCTCTACTACTTCGATCTCGACTTTTTAAACGCTTAGCCCCTTTTCTTCAACGCCTTCATTCCACCCCACCAAACCCGGTCACTATATCCCGTTTATCCGCCTTCGGTGTAAATTCCTCCTGCCCCAAAACCCTAAAGCCTACTTTTGACCCGCTAACAGTCTTCATTAACCTCAACAAGCATTGATATGAAAAAAAGTCACTGCATCGGCATACTCGCCGCCGCCCTGCATCTCCTCTTCTTTTCTTTGGCTCACGCCCAGCTTACCACCCTGCCCGACGGCGGCAATAAAAAGGCCTCCGTCACCGAGCGAATAGGCATCACCGATGTCACAATCAGCTACAATCGCCCCGGCGTCAAAGGTCGCGAAGGAAAAATCTGGGGTGCGCTCGTGCCCGTCGGCTATGCCGAGATCGGTACCGGCGCCGCCAAATCAGTGCCCTGGCGGGCGGGCGCCAACGAGAATACCACCATCGATTTCACAACGGACGTGCTGGTCGAAGGACAGCTGCTGGCGGCCGGAAAATACGGCTTCTTCGTCCTTTATGATCCCTCCGGAAGCACACTCATCTTCTCCCGCAACTCCACTTCCTGGGGCAGCTTCACCTATGACCCTAAAGAAGACGTGCTGCGGGTGAAAGTACAGCCCGTACCGCTGGACAAAGAAGTGGAACGGCTGAAATATGAGTTTATTGACCAGAAAGAAAACGCCGCAACGATCGCCCTCGAATGGGAAAAGCTCAGCATCCCCTTCAAAGTAGAGGTCGATTATGTCAAGACTCAGCTGGAATCCTTCCGCCGCGAGCTCCGCAGCGACAAAGGCTTTACCTGGGAACCCTGGGTGCAGGCAGCCCAGTTCTGCGCACAGCGCAACGTCGATCTCGATGAAGGTCTGGTGTGGGCCAGTCAGATAGCCGATAATCATGCCACCCGGAATTTCGCAAGCCTCAGCGCCAAAGCCCAGATCCTTACCCTGCAGGGCAATACTGCTAAGGCCGACAGTATTATGAAAGAGGCCCTTCCATTGGGCACTATGGCAGATATCCATGTCTACGGACGGCAATTACTCACAGAGAAAAAACCCAGGGAAGCCCTCGAAGCCTTCAAGTTCAATTATGATAAACATCCCAACGAAATGATGACCAACGTGGGGCTGGCCAGAGGATATTCCGCCAATGGGGAATATAAGAAGGCCTTGGACTATATGAAAAAAGCACAGGCGATTGTACCGCCGACTGACCCGATCAACAAAGCCAACATCGAAAAGATGATACCCATACTGGAACAGGGAAAAGATATCAACTAACAACATCACTGAGCCGGGTCAAAACGGATCCGGCTTAATTACATCCCAGCAATTCACACAGCTTGGCCTGCAGGTCCGGCCCACGCAGGTTGCGGCCTACGATCTTACCAGTAGGATCGACCAGCAGATTCTGGGGGATAGCCTGGATATGATACTTGGTGGCAGCGTCATTGTACCAGTATTTCAGATCGCTGACCTGCGTCCAGGCAAGACCGTCATCCTTGATAGCCTTGACCCAGGGCTCTTTGGCCTTGTCGAGGCTCACGCCCAATACCGTGAAGTTCTTATCCTTGAATTTTTTGTACGTAGAGACAACGTTGGGGTTTTCCATCCGGCAGGGACCGCACCAGCTGGCCCAGAAATCCACCAGCACATACTTGCCTTTGAAGGAAGACAGGCTTACCGCATGCCCCGACGTATCGTTCTGGGTAAAATCGATCTCTTCGGTTCCGATAGCGCCTACCTTGCCGTCATCCAGCTGCTTCTGCAGGTACTGGCCATAATATCCCTTTTGCACGGCAGGGGACAGCGAATGCAGCCGCTTTTCCTGCATCATCACATCTTCCGTCAACTGGTTGACCACGATCAGCAGGAACGGGGAAACATACGAAGAAGGCCGCTGGCCGATAAAACCATCCAGGACGGTAAAGATCGTATCGGTCAGCCGCTTGTAATTACGGAAAAGGGAATCCTTATTGGCGCCCGCACCGGCGGCATTCGCCATTCCCATGAGTACATTCAGCCGGGAAAAATAGGGATTGAATTGCGTTTGAAAAGCCACAAAATCATCGTTGCTCGGCGATCCCGTCGCCTTCAGGCCTTTCATGTCATCGGCAGTCCCCGTTATGTCTATCTTGTCATTGCCCATGAATAAAGGAGCCTTCTTTCCGGTGGCCATAAAGTTCACCTCATAGAGATTGGGCTCGGATACATGACCACTCAGCACAAACTGCCCACCCTTCACCGTCGACTGCGCTACCGTGTCCGTCGGATTGGAGACATCGGTGACAAAAACCCGCGAATTGTCCGGCAGCCCCTGGACATGACCGGTAATCGTAAATTGGTTGGTACTCTGCGCCAGGCCCATCACCGGAGATAACAGTATCACCGCAAGAAATAATTTCATATCCTTATTTTATTTTTTATGTCGTTCCTGTAAAATAGCCGTTACATCCTGCAAATTATACCCTTTTGCATTCAGCAGGATCAGGTAATGAAATAAAAGATCCGCCGCTTCATTCAGAAAAAGATCATCATCATGATCCTTCGATTCAATGACGAGCTCTACAGCCTCTTCCCCGACCTTCTGAGCTATCTTGTTGATCCCCTTACTGAAAAGCCTGGCTACATAAGACTCATCCGGACTCGAGGCCCTGCGCCTCTCCTCGATAACCTCTTCCAGGCTGGCCAGAAAATCTTCCCGGTGGTTCTTTTCGTCCCAGCAGGTGTCCGCGCCGGTATGACAAACCGGACCCAGCGGCTCCGCCTTGATCAATAAGGTGTCGTGGTCGCAATCGACTGCAATGCCCTTCACGAGGAGAAAATTACCGCTCTCCTCCCCTTTCGTCCACAATGCCTTACGCGAACGGCTGAAAAAAGTGACCTTCCCATCGGCCTGTGTCCTGTCCAGTGCATCCCGGTTCATAAAACCCAGCATCAGGACCTTGCCCGTCGAGCCATCCTGTACAATGGCCGGAGCCAGCCCATCAGCGTATTTTTCAAAATTTACCTCTAGTAATGTTGACATAACAGACGGTTCATTTAATCGTTCGATAAATGATCAGTTTTCCTCCCGGCTCCAACCCTTCGGCGGAAGCCCCCCTCGGCCGCCGAAGCACTTCGCGAAGGCTGCTCATATTAATAAAATTCACAATCTTACAATAATCCCTTGCTTTTGCAAATATCCCTTTAATTC
>PMUF01000277.1 GCA_003167015.1 Chitinophagaceae bacterium
GACAATGTTGCCGACCGCCTGATCCTGCCCGAGTATTCCTCCGGGTTTATCTCGCGGACAGTGAACAGCCTGACGATCACCGGGAATCATGAACTGGACCTGACCTGGTCGAATACGGCGAATTATCACCTCGTTGCCGGCAAGAGCACCGTGGATTTCCTGGCCGGTATCGAGGCCATCCGGCGCACTTATGTTACGCAGGGAGATTACAAGCAGGGATTTGCACTGCAGAACAATAATTATTTCCAGCTGAGCGCCGGCACGGGCATTACCACCAGCAGCGGGACTTCAACGGGGGACCAGCTGCTGTCTTATTTCGGTAAAATCAACTACACCTGGTCGGACAGGTACCTGGCGTCGGTGACATTACGGGATGACGGTTCCTCGCGGTTTGGCGTCAATAACCGGTATGGGTTGTTTCCCGCGGCGAGCATTGGCTGGAGGATCAACAATGAGAGCTTTATGAAGAATGTCAACTGGGTTTCGGATCTGAAGCTGCGCAGCGGGGTCGGCGTCACGGGGAATCAGGAGATCGGCGATGTGGCCAGCCTCGGGTTGTATCAGACGAATTACGGTACGGTCGGGCAGACGGGCGCCAACCAGAATTATGCGGCCGGTTCGAACAATGGTACAGCCTACGATATTAATGGCGTCGGCACGGGCAACCTGCCTTCGGGGTATGTCTCCGTTCAGGCCCCCAATCCCAATCTCAAATGGGAGTCCACGTTGGAGTATAATGAAGGCGTAGACTTTGGGTTTATGGGCAATAAGCTCTATGGGTCCTTTGATTGGTTCACGCGCAAGACCACCAATATCCTGATCCAGCCTCCTTATGCGGGCGTAGAGGGTGAAGGGCAGATCGAATGGGTCAACGGCGCGACGATGTCCAATAAAGGGTTTGAATTCGTGATTGGTTATCAAAACCATATCGGGAAAGGCTCCTATTCGGTGAACGGCAACCTGTTCTCGTTCCGCGACAAGATCACCTATTTGCCGGCATCCGTTATCAGCGCCTATCCCGGGGATGTGCAGAAGACGATCCTGGGGCATGCGCCGACGGAGATGTTCGGGTATTTGGTCCAGGGTATCTTTCAAACCCAGCAACAGATCACCGCCCATGCGGTGCAGCCCGGTGCGGCTGTCGGCAGGTTGATGTTCGATAACCTGACTGGTACGGGGACTGTCAATGCATTGGATCAGACCTGGCTGGGCAACCAGCTACCGAAGTACAATTTCGGTTTGCAGGCGAACCTGGGCTATAAACAGTTTACTTTCTCTTTCTTCCTTCAGGGGATACAGGGTAGGATGGTGGACAACACGAATAAAGCTGCGACCGACTTTGTGGGCCTGAATCCGGGAGTGAATTTCGGCGCGCGCACGCTGAAGGCCTGGACGCCGGAGAACACGGGTTCCAGCATCCCGGCGCTGTCGCTGGTAGACAATAATGACGAAGCGAGGTTTTCCAGCTATTATGTAGAGAATGGCTCTTATGTAAAACTCCGGAATGTGCAGCTCGGCTATTCCATACCGAGGAAGGACCTGCAGTCGTTGAAGGTGTTCGATGCGATAAAGGTGTTTGTCATGGGTGAGAACCTGGCGACGGTCTATAAAAAGCATGGGAAGGACGCTTTTACCGGCCAGGACCCGGAGAACCCGGGCAGTAACTTCCCCATTCCCCGTAAACTAACGGCAGGCGTAAACCTCAGCTTTTAATTCAAAAAAATCTTTGTTATGAAGCCTAAATTAATCTTTGCGATCGCAGCGCTTCTGCTTTGTATGTCGGGGCTGTTTTCATGCAGCAAGCACTTTCTGAACTATACGCCGAATGGAACGGTCACGGCAGCGGACCTCACTTCCCCGACGGCGGTTGATGCATTGGTCATCTCGGCCTATGCCTCACTGGGCAATGATGGCTGGGGCAATCCCATCAGCAGTATGTGGGTCTGGGGCAGCATCCGGTCGGATGAGGCTTTCAAAGGCGGCGGCGCCATCACGGACCAGGGGCAATATAACCAGTACGAGCAGTTCAATTTGATCACGACGGATATGGGACAGACGGATCTGTTATGGAATACGCTGTATGCCGGTGTGGCCAGGGCCAATACCGCTTTAAAGGGGATTGACAACCTGACTGTGGCGGAATATCCGCTGAAGACGCAGCGGCAGGCCGAATGCCGGTTCCTGAGGGGACATTTTTATTTCCTGCTGAAGGAGATCTTTAAGTTCGTGCCCTATGCTGACGAGACGATCTCGACGGATAGTCTGCCGCTGGTCTCCAATGTGCAGTATTCGAATGACTCTTTATGGGAAAAGATTGCCGAAGATTTCGAGTTTGCGGCCAACAACCTGCCCGCTACCCAAAGCCAGATCGGCCGGCCGAACAAATATGCGGCCTATGCCTACCTCGCCAAGGTCAGGTTGTACCAGGCTTATCAGCAGAATGCCAGCAACCAGGTGACGAACATCAATACTGACGATCTGAATGCGGTGGTGGCTGCGACGGACAGCGTGATGGGATCGGGTCTCTACAGCCTGTCGGCGGATTATGCGGACAATTTCACCTATGACGGGGAGAATGGCCCCGAGTCTGTGTTTGCGATCCAGTTCTCGATCAATGATGGTACTTCTATCGGGCGGGTGGATATGGCGGATGNNATGGGATCGATCCCCGGCTGGACCACAGCGTTGCGATCCTTGGCCATCCTTTCAAGTACCAGCCTACCATTCTCTTCGATTCGAGTTGGGACAGAGTGCCGCAGATCTATGGGTATCATGATTGCATGAAGGAGATCCAGCCGGCCACCTGTGCGTGTCTGGAGAAGGTGGGTCCTTTCTTCGGCAGCTCGAAGAATATCGATATCATCCGGTATGCCGATGTGTTGTTGTGGCAGGCGGAAGCCTTGATCCAGCTGGGGCAGGAAAATGCGGCGGTGCCGTTGATCAACCAGTTGCGGACGAGAGCAGCCAACAGTACGGCGAGGCTGGCTTTCTCCGATGGCACTTTTCCTTCTAACTACCGGATCAGTACTTATCAGCCGGGGGTGAACTGTACATGGACGCAGGATTACGCCGCCCAAGCATTGCAGTACGAAAGGCGGATGGAGTATGGGATGGAAGGAACACGCTTCTTCGATTTGGTCAGGTGGGGAATTGCCGCTACGACGCTGAATAGTTATATTGCGACGGAAAGCACGAGGTACAACTTCCTGGCTGATGCCCAATTCACCTCTGGCAGGGATGAGTATCTGCCGATCCCGCAGGCGGAGATCAACCTTACCCACGGTTTGTATGTTCAAAATAATGGATGGTAAAAACTAGTAACATGCGATTCTTGCAATCCTTTCGATCCTTATGGCCCGGTTGCCTCTTTTGTTCCTTTGCGGTTTTTGCAATGTCGCAGCGCGCGACGGCCCAGGATGCCTCGCAGGCGCCGCCTGCACCCACCCCGCAATGGCGGCCGGTGTATCATTACACGCCGCACAAGAACTGGACAAATGACCCTAACGGGCTGATCTATCTGAACGGGGAATACCTGTTGTATAACCAGTACAATCCTTTTGATTATAAGTGGGGACATATGAGCTGGGGGCATGCGGTGAGCAAGGACCTGGTGGATTGGAAAGAGCTGCCGGTAGCTATTCCCGAGATCATGGGGACGGATACGACGTTGCGGTTCTCGGGCAGTGCGGTCTGGGACAAGAATAACAGCAGCGGATTCTGCACGTCGCCGAAGGGATGTCTGGTGGCCATTTATACGGCCGATCAGCCGGCGCTGAAGAAGGAGTCTCAATTCATAGCGTACAGTAATGACGGGGGGTTAAGCTACACGAATTATACCGGCAACCCGGTCATCGACCTGCACATGCGGGATTTTCGGGACCCGAATGTCATCTGGTTGGAAAAGGATCAGCGCTGGCTGATGACCGTTGCACTGCCCGGGGAGCACAAGGTACGCTTCTACGGGTCGCATGACCTGAAGAACTGGGATCTGCTGAGCGAATTCGGCGGGGACCAGGGGGACACGCGGAAGATCTGGGAATGTCCTTCGCTGACGCCGAAGCCGGTGGATGGCGATCGTTCGCGGATCAAGTGGCTGCTGATGGTGTCTTCGGGCAATCCCGACGCGCAGACGGGGATGCAATATTTTATCGGAGATTTTGACGGGAAGACGTTTACAAATAATAATGCGGCAGATGTTCGCCTGTTTGTGGATTACGGGAATACGTTTTATGCGGCGATTCCCTGGAATAATCTGCCGCCGGGGCAGCATCTGTTGACGGGCTGGCTTGTGCCCGGCTCCACGCCGACGTATCCGTGGACGGGGCAGATGTCGATACCGAGGGATCTGTCGCTGCGGAC
>PMUF01000221.1 GCA_003167015.1 Chitinophagaceae bacterium
GGGCGAAGCCCCGAATAAGCGGAGCAGATATAGGCCCCGGTTAGGCGTTGCAAAGCAATGCCGCAGCGGAGCGGGTAACTGAGCATGGAGGAAGTATTCCGAGGGGGGGGGCGTAACGGCGTTCGTTCCAGAAGGGGAGATGTGGAAAAGTTATTTGAAAAGGCCTTAGGGGAAGGGATAATTTTGTAGGAAACTTATTCTTATGAAAGTCAGAGATATTATACACACTTCCCCAATGGAGTACCTCGTTTTCGAGAGGTCTTCGGAAAAAAAGCACGAATATTATGAGGGCCAGGTGAGCGCAATGGCCGGAGCTTCCATGGCACACAATCATATTGTGTCCAATGTGATCAGGGAGGTTGGGAACTTATTGAAAGGCAAGCGCTGCATGGTTTTGCCCAGCGATATGCGTACCTGTACTCCGACGGAGACGGCGTATATGTATCCGGATGCCCTGGTTGTCTGCGGGGAGCCGGAAATGGCAGATGACCGGTTCGATACGTTGAAAAACCCTGTAGTCATATTCGAGGTTTTGTCTCCTTCCACGAGAGATCACGATCGCCAAAAAAAGTTCCATTTTTATAAACAAATCCCTTCCTTCAGAGAGTACATTCTGATCGATTCGATGACGCCTTTTGTGGAGATACACCGGCGGCAGCAGATGGATCTCTGGAATGCCGAAGCTACAGCGGACCCCGGAGGGCATTTCTTCATTTCTTCCATCAGGCATGGCGTTCTAATGGAAGAAATTTACCGGAATGTAAAGTTTCCGTCAGTAAAGCCGTAGAGAATGTTAGCCCGGGCGGTACCAGATAAAGGATGGCGGCCGGACCAGTCAGACGTTACCGGTTGGGCAAGCCCATGCAAAGGATGCCGGTCGGGCAGGTCTATGCATTGATCGCTGCGATCGGAACATGGCTGTGATAGGCCAGTTTGGTCGTGCTGGTCGTTTTGAAGACGTTCGACAGGAACGAATGCCGCCTGGGGAAGGTCAGGATGAGATCGATCTTGTTGTCGGCAACGAACTGGTTGATAGCATCCACGAAATCGAACAGGCGGATGAAATAGAACTCTGGTTTCCATGCGGCCAGGCTACTCTCCAACTTGATCCTTTCCGCCTTATATTCATCGGTGACCTGAACATAATGTTCATGATCCACATTGACGATATGCAGGCTGGGTTTGAAGAGATCGAGGATAGATTTGACGGTATTGATGGGAATCGTGTTCTCTATATCCTTGAAATCCGTGAGCAGCATGACATTCTTGGCGGAGGTGGAGTGAGCATTGGGCGGAACAATGATGACGGGTGCGATGCCTCTTCTGACCAGGTTGAGGGTATTGCTGCCCATCAGGACCTGCCCGAGGAGGGTTGAGCCGGTAATGCCCATAAAGATCAACTGGACGTTATTGTTCCACACATATTTTTGGAGGGTATCGAGGAAATGATTGTCTTCTTCGGCGACGAGGCTGATTTTGGCGTTCGTGATGGCGCTTAGTTCTGTCCGGACGCTGTCCAGGGCGAGTTCGACGATCGATTTGCGGGCTTCGTCCTCTCCGTCGTCGACGGTGTCCAGGGGGCTGCTGTCCGACCCATATTCGAGGGCCTCGAACACATTATAAAGAATAATATGAGCGTCAGGTATCCCATTGGAGATATGGGCGGCATAACGCGCAGCATTTTTGGACGTCTCTGAAAAATCGATGGGAACAATGAAATTATTCATAAATGGTAGTTTGGGCGTCTTACAGGATGGTAAATATATACAATTCTTCTTTTTGTCGGTGGCCATGGTCAGAGAAAAATATAGCAATATTTGTTATTAACCAGTTTTCAACAAGCAATTCGGGGCCGGGATGATTTTCGGAAAAGTTACCTATTTTAAATGTAGGTTTGTCGCCTGACGTGAATTAAGGAAAATAAATAATATTTATAGAGTGCGATTAAAGAGCCTGGAAATAAAGGGATTCAAGAGTTTCGCTGATAAGACCCATATCAGCTTTGATGAGGGTATTACGGGTATCATCGGTCCAAATGGCTGCGGGAAGAGCAATATTATCGACAGTATCCGTTGGGTGATCGGCGAGCAGAAGATCAGTCATCTGCGGAGTGAAAACCTGGAGAGCCTGGTATTCAACGGGAGTAAGACCCGGTCGGCGTCCGGCCTGGCGGAAGTGAGCCTGACGTTTGAAAATACCAAGAATCTGCTGCCGACGGAGTTTAGTACGGTCACCGTCACGCGCAAATTTTATAAGAGCGGAGAGAGCGAATACAGGCTGAATGATGTCTCCTGCCGGCTGAAGGACATCCAGAATCTTTTCATGGATACGGGCGTCAGCACGGACAGTTATGCCATCATCGAGTTGGGGATGGTGGACGATATCATCAAGGATAAGGACAATAGCCGTCGCCGGATGCTGGAGCAGGCGGCGGGGGTCACCATCTATAAGACCCGGAAAAAGGAAGCCCGGTCGAAGCTGGATGCCACCGAGCAGGACCTTGCCCGGATCGAGGACCTGTTGTTTGAGATCAATAACCAGTTGAAAAGCCTGGAAAATCAGGCAAAAAAAGCCGAAAAATACTTCGAGATCCGGAAAGAATACCGGGAGCTTAGCATCGAGCTGGCCAAAGCGGCATTGGAGGGTTTTAACCTGACTTACCGGGAGCTGAACGAGCAATCGGAGACGGAGACGGACCGGAAGGTAAGGCTGGAAGCGGTGATTGCCACTGAAGAAGCTGCGGTGGAACAGGAAAAGCTGGGATTCATCGAGAAGGAAAGAGCGCTGCAGTCGATGCAGCATTCCTTCAACGATCTCCTGCAGAACCTGCGTACGAAAGAGAATGAAAAGAACCTGGCTTCTCAGCGGCTGAATTTCCTGAAAGAGAAAGAAGAAAGCCTTACGGCCTTCCTTTCAAAAGGGGAAGGGCAGCTGAACGGGCTGGAAGAGAGCATTGTCTTCACCCGGCAGCAGGTCGGGGAGGAGGAGAATAAATTGTCCGGCTTGCAGGAGCAGCTGGAATCGCTGAAGGATTCAGTGGATGAGACGCGCAGGACTTTTGACGAAAAAAGGGTGGCAGTGGATGCGTTGCGCAGGGAGAATGCGCAGATCCAGCGTGACCAGTTTGACGCAGAAAAAAAGGTGGCGGTGGCCGATACGTCGATCCAGAACCTGCAAAGGGGGATCCGGCAGCTGGAAGAGGAAAGGACGGTACGTCAAAGCCAGTTGAAGCAACTGGAGGAAGAGCGGCTGCTGAAAGAGCAGGAATTGGAATCCAGACAGGGGACGTTGCGGCAGTTACAGGAACAGCACGAACGTGCCAAGGAAAATATACTGCAGGCCCAGGGCCAGATGGAAGTATTGAGGCAGCAGCTGGCGGATGAAAGCCGCAAGTTGGATGCGAAGAATAACGAGCATGATCTGCTGAAGAGTCTGGTCGATTCGATGGAAGGCTATCCGGAAAGTATCAAGTTCCTGCACAAGAATCCGAAGTGGAACCATCGGGCGCCCATTCTTTCGGATATTATTTATGTAAAGGAGGAATTCCGGGCGGCGGTGGAAAATGTGCTGGAGCCCTATCTTAACTATTACGTCGTGAATGACCTGCAGGAAGGGATGCAGGCGGTTCACCTGCTGGATGACAATAAAAAAGGGAAAGCGAATTTTTTCCTGCTGGACAGGATTATAGGGCAGGGGGCTGACGACCATGGGGCTGACGGGCATGAGGTTGATGAAAACAGCCGCGAAGGGATGATACCGGCGATGCAGGTGATCGAGGTGGATGACAATTACCGGCGGCTGGCGGAGCACCTGCTGGGGAATGTTTTTATTGCGGAGAATGAGGAGGCATTGGCGAACAGTAATGGCGTCATCGTGCTGGAGAAGACCGGTAAGTTTGTCAAGGGAAAATATTCATTGACGGGAGGTAGCGTCGGGCTGTTCGAAGGAAAGAAGATCGGCCGGGCCAAGAACATGGAGAAATTGCAGGAAGAGATCCGGCGTCAGCAGTCTGTCGTGGACCAATTGAAGTCGGCGATCAGGGAGAAACATGACGAAGTGATCGGGTATAACGATCAGTTGAAGGAACAGGCTATCCGGCAGACACAGGAAGACTGCAACCGGCTGACGAATTTCGTGTTCTCGCTACAGAATAAGATTGAAAATCTTCATGCGCAGCAGGATTCCTCGCAGGGAAGGCTGGAAGAGCTGCAGCTCAACCTGGAGGAGACGATTGCGGGCATCGAGGATACGCGCAATGCATGGGCCGAACTGGTGCGGATCGTAGCGGAGCTGAAAGAAAAAGGGCAGATTGCGGAAGGAGAATACCGAAGTGCGGAAGTCACGTACAACAATGCATCTGCCAGCTATAATGAATTTAACCTGCAGGTAGCCCGCCAGCACAGCCGGATCAATGCGCTGAAGCAGGAGCTGGAATTCAAGAGTAAACAGTTAGCCGATCTGCGGACGCAGATTGAAGTTAAT
The DNA here is from genome assembly GCA_003167015.1 of Chitinophagaceae bacterium. Classification (GTDB taxonomy): domain Bacteria; phylum Bacteroidota; class Bacteroidia; order Chitinophagales; family Chitinophagaceae; genus Puia. The sequence continues at coordinate 4,483 of PMUF01000221.1, forward strand.
GCCTCGCAGTTAAAGCAGACCAACGAAAGCATTGCTGAGAGTGAAGAGCTGCTGACCAATGCGGAAGGCGTATTGGTGGAACTGCTGCGGAAAAAGGATGAAGAAGAGCGGTTGCTGAATGAGACCGATCAGGCCTACTATAACCTGCGCAATGCCCTGGCAGAAAAAGAGAGTGAGCTAAGGCATAAAGTCAAGGAGAAAGAGCAGGTGGAGCACCTGTTGAGCAGTATCAAGGACCGGCTGAACGAGCTGAAGCTTCAGTTAGCGGGAATGAAGGAGCGGCTGAATGTAGAATTCAGGATCAACCTGGATGATATCATCGATCAGCCGCGAACGGGCGATACGCCGGCAGAAGAGCTGCAGGAAAAGGCAGACCGGATGAAAAAGCGACTGGAGAACCTGGGNNTTTATCCTCGAGCAGAAAAATGACCTGGTGAGCGCCAAGGACAGTCTGCTGCAGACTATACAGGAGGTAGAGGCCACGGCCAACCAGCAATTCCTGGACACCTTCAACCGGGTACGGGAGAATTTTCAACGGGTATTCAAATCCCTTTTTACGGAGGAGGACACGGCGGATATGGTGCTGGAGAATCCGGAAAACCTTGCCGAGACGGGCATCGATATCATAGCTAAGCCCAAGGGTAAGAGGCCTTCTTCCATCAGCCAGCTGAGTGGCGGAGAGAAGACGTTGACCGCCACGGCGCTATTATTTTCTATTTACCTGATCAAGCCGGCGCCCTTTTGTATCCTGGATGAGGTCGATGCACCTTTGGATGATGCGAATGTCGGTAAGTTCACCAATATGATCCGGCAGTTCAGTGAGAATTCGCAGTTCATTATTGTCACCCACAATAAAATGACGATGAGCACAGTGGATGTGATCTATGGGGTGACGATGCAGGAGCCGGGCGTCAGTAAGCTGGTACCGGTGGATTTCAGGGGGTTGAATTAAGGGGCCTCAGGGCATCAAGCGACGACCAGTTTTTTCTTAGGCAACTCTACCTTGAAATTGACCTTGGCATGTAAGGCATTGAATACCTTCATGACGGTGTCGAACCGGGCATTTGTAAAATTATTCTCAAGTTTAGAGATTTGAGCCTTTTGAACGCCAATAAGTTTGCCTAATTGTTCCTGGGTCAGGTTATGATAGAGTCTGGCCTCTTTGATGGCATATCCGAGCAGATCGAGTGTCAGCGCGTGCTCGAAAGCATCTCTGACGGCGGTGCCAACTTTGCCGATGTGCCTGTCAATCATGGTGTCAAGCGGAACGGTCTTGAGTTTTTTTGTAGGCATGTGGACTGTTATTTTTGTTCAAAATATTGCTTCCTTATACGTTCGGCTCTTTCAAGGTCCGATTTGGGCGTTTTACCGGTCTTCTTTTTCAAGCCATTCGTTGCCAGGACCAGGGTATTTTTACCGTCAGACTTGTCCCAAAATGCAAAGAGTCTGTAATAGGTTTGATTATAATATGTTCTGAATTCCAGGTTTATACAAAGGTAAGGTTTCCTTTTAAAGAAACAATTCGAATTTTATTGTACAGCGAGTTTGGCTACGCGGCCGCCGGAGCCGGCGAGGAATACGCCGCTCCCGTTTTTGGCCAGCCGGCAAACGTGAAAGCCGGTAGGAGTGATGAGTTGCCAGTCCATTCCATTATTATAAGAGATGTCTACGCCTGAGGTGCCGCAGCACAGCACGTTATTCCCGCCTATATATTCCACGCAACTGCGGTAGCCATGAGGCGGCGTGGTGGGCCTGATCCAGGTCTTGCCGGCATCATCGGTCAGAAAACAATTTTTTTCCTGCAGCGTGTCTTTGGAGAAATCGCCGCCTACTACGATGAGGTGCAGACCACCGTGGAGGGTCTTGTGATCTTTTACGGCGACGGAGTTGGCACCGGTGGTAGTGGTGCCTTGCAGGATGGGCAGGTCGATGGCTTTGTCGCGGATGAAGAGCCGGGAACGGGGACCGCCGCTGACGAAGCAGGCTGTGCTTCTATCCAGGCTGCGGATATTGGTGCCGCTGGAGGCGAAGCAGCCTTCGCCGGAATCAGCCAATGGCAATTCGAGGAAGGGGATATCATGCCAGGTGTTGCCGCCGTCGAAACTGCGGGCGACGAAGAACCTTCCGTTAACGGGGTCGCCGACGACGATGCCGCTGTCAAAATTCCAGAATTCCATGGCATCCATGAACATGCCGGGGGTGGTGTTCTCATACACGACTTTCCAGGTCTTTCCACCGTCGATGGTCTTGAGGATATCGGCGGGTGTGTCGATGGCCATGATAATAGCTACTTTGCCGTCGAAGGCTTCGATATCGCGGAAATCACGCCGCTCATATCCCGGGACAGTCATCCAGGTCCATGTTTTGCCGCCGTCGAGGGTTTTTCCCACCGTTCCGCCGCTGCCGCTGACCCAGACGATGTTGTCGTTGACGGCGCTGAGCCCGCGGAGGGAGCTGTGGGGGCCTGTGGTGAGCAGTTGGATGGTGGCCTGGGGGGCGGGGGTGGATGCGGTTGGGGCGGCTGGGGCGGGGGAAGTTGCTGCCGGTTGCTGGGCAATAACGGGGCTCAGAATTGTAGCGAAAAAGCAACACATGAGGAGGGCCTGGCGGCCCAGGGGGGCTATAGCATTCATTATGGGAAAATAGCACAATAGTTGGTATCCTTGCATATATGCCCAAAGTTTTCGCCGCCTTATTTTGCTGTTGTTTATGGTCGGTGTGTGCGCTGGCTCAGAATCCTACCGGTACCCTTGTTCCGCCCAGCAGGCTGGTGAAGGATACTTCGGGGCAAAGGGATCTGATCGGGATCTTTTTACAGGTTTCGCATATTCACCTCAAGAAGCCACCCAAGGTGGAAGGCAGAAGGATCTATTATTCCCTGGTGCCGCTGAGCAGTGCGGTACCCGGCGGGGGTACTGCGCTGGTTACGTCGACGACGGCGGGCTTTTACCTGGGCAACCGAAACACAACGTATCTGTCCAACGTCACCTTTTCACCCAGCACTAATTTCAGAGGCGAGTATAATCTGCCGTTCCGGTCGAATATCTGGGAACCCAACAACTCCTGGAACTATAGCGGCGACTACCGGTTGACCTTTTATCCGCAGTATACGTGGGGATTAGGGGGAAATTCGGCACCTAGCAATAAGGTGCTGATGCAGTATACGTATGTGCGGTTTTATCAGAACAGGCTGAAGCGGATCAAGCCTTATCTCTTCGCCGGGGTAGGATACGATCTGGATTGGCATATCAACCTGCATCCGGTTAATGACACCGTCAACCTGGGAACATTCACCAAATATTCAAACGGTGTGGCCAATCATTCTAACTCCCTCTCTTCCGGTTTGACCCTCAACTTGTTATACGATACCCGCAATAACTCGCTAAACCCCTTGCCCGGCTGGTACTACAATATCATTTTTCGGGTTAATCCAAAATTGATGGGTAGCGAGTATGAATGGTCGTCGCTGTATGTAGATGCGCGTAAATACATCAGTTTTAACGAGAAACATCAGAATACGCTGGCTTTCTGGACTTATCTCTGGACGACGATGGGAACGAATCCACCTTACCTGGATCTGCCTGCCATCGGCTGGGATTCATATCAGCGGTCGGGGCGGGGGTTTTATCCCAGCAGATACACGGGCAGGTCGCTGTTTGACCTGGAAGCGGAATACCGGCGATCGATCACGCCGGATGAACTGCTGGGATTTGTAGTGTTTGCCAATATGAATTCGGTGACGGAGGCCCAGATCAACAATTTCGCGTATGTGCATGCGGCAGCCGGGGCCGGTCTGCGCATCAAGTTCAACAAGCATTCGGGCACGAATGTGTGTATTGATTTTGCGGCCAGCAAAGGGTATGACGCTATTTACCTCAATTTGGGCGAGGCGTTCTAAGCGATGGTGATATCCTTATCCAGGTAGACGTCCTGGATCGTCTTGATCATCTCCACTCCTTCGCTGAAGGGACGCTGGAAGGCCTTACGGCCGAGGATCAGGCCCATGCCACCGGCGCGTTTGTTGACGACTGCAGTGAAGACGGCGTCGGCCATATCGGAGGCGCCCTTGCTTTCACCACCACTATTGATGAGACCTACGCGACCATTATAACAGTTGATCAGCTGGTAGCGGGTGAGGTCGATGGGATGATTGTCGGGATGGGTCAGTTTGCTATAGACCAGCGGAGAGGTCTTGCCATGTTTGGTTGCAAGATAACCGCCGTTATTGGTCGGTAATTTCTGTTTGATGATGTCGGCCCGGAGGGTTACACCGAGGTGGTTGGCCTGGCCGGTGAAGTCGGCGGAGGTGTGATAGTCCACGCCATCCACTTTAAAACCTGCATTGCGGGTATAGCACCAAAGAATGGTGGCCATGCCTAGCTCATGGGCTACTTCGAAGGCTTCGGCGACTTCCTTCAGCTGGCGGTCGCTCTCGGCGCTGCCCCAGTATACGGTTGCTCCGACGGCAACGGCGCCCATATTCCAGGCTGTCTTAACGGTGCCGAACATGGTCTGATCGTATCTGTTAGGAAGGCTGAGGAATTCGTTATGGTTGAGCTTGACGACGAAGGGAATGCGATGAGCGTATTTGCGGCTCATGATATCGAGCACGCCGAAGGTGGAGGCCACCGCGTTGCAACCGGCTTCGACAGCCAGTTTGATAATATTTTCCGGATCGAAATACATGGGATTGGGCGCGAAGGAAGCGCCGCCGCTATGTTCGATGCCCTGGTCGACAGGGAAAATGGAGAGATAGCCGGTGTCGGCGAGCCTTCCGTGGCTGATCAGGGTCTGCAGGCTCCGCAGTACGTGGTTATTGCGGCCCGAATTGACCCAGATCTCTTCCACGTGGTGGGGCGAGGGGAAGGCGCTGATGGTGGATTTATCGATGACGGGTTTGTGGTCGAGTAAGAAGGATGCTTTGTCGCCGAGAAGATCGAGAATTTTTTTGGAGGCCATGGTTATTCACTTTTATTGTATTGCAAGTTAGCCCTTTTTTTTATGCGTTGCGGTTGACGCAGTTGAGGTCTTCGAAGGCAACTTCCAGGCGTTTGCTGAAACTTTCTTCGGCCTTACGCAACCAGACACGGGGGTCATAGTATTTTTTATTAGGCTTGGCGGGGCCTTCGGGGTTGCCGAGCTGGCCCTGGAGATAGGCTTCATTCTTTTTGTAGAACTGTTGAATGCCTTCCCAGAAAGCCCATTGCAGGTCGGTATCGATATTCATTTTGATCGCGCCATAGCCAATGGCCTCGCGGATCTGGTGTTGCGGGCTGCCGCTGCCGCCATGGAACACGAAATAGACGGGCTTGGGGCCGGTGCTGAGTTTCTTTTCGATATAGTCCTGGCTGTTCTTCAGGATGACGGG
>PMUF01000219.1 GCA_003167015.1 Chitinophagaceae bacterium
CATCCTGAATCCTACCGAGGGGGGTGAATTGTTATTCGAGTCCGGGGAAAATTACAACACGCTAAACCCTACTGCCACCCAGCCATTGGGCAATAACATTTACGGGTTCGGCTCTGCGCCGGTAATGCCGTACTGGCTGGTGGCCGGCACGCTGAACGGTGTGGTGGAAACGGGCGGATTCCCGCAGAACTCGCCTGCGGCCAACCCGGCACTGGAAGACGGGGACATGAGTAACAGCGGGGCCAATTATTACCAGATCGCGAAGGCGAATCAAACGGGTACGGACTGGTATCATGCGATCTTCAAAAAGGCGCCGATCCAGAGCCACAATATTTCCGTGGCGGGAGGCAGTGACCAGGGGAGCTACCTGTTCTCCCTCAACTATTTCAACCAGCAGGGCACACTGATCGATACCTATCTAAAAAGATTTACGATCCGGTCGAACAGCATGTATAAATTAAGCAGCCGGATCAGGATCGGGGAGAACCTGTCTTACTCCTATATCGAAAATCCGCAGGCCAATGGCGGGATATTGGTCGAGGGGAGCGCGATCGGCTTTGCGATGCGTGAGAACCCGATCATCCCGGTGTATGATATCGGCGGCAATTTTGCCGGCAGCGCTCCCAAAGGGTTAAACAATCCCCGGAATCCTGTCAGCATCCAGGCAACGACCTCCAATGACCGGGGGTTGGCGGGGCGGTTGTTCGGAAATGTATTCGGGGAGGCAGACATCCTGAAGAACCTGACTTTCCGTACGAGCTTCGGCGGAGAAGATTATTACGGGTGGAGTCACAGCTATACCATCCCCGATTACTACGATGCAGAGCCGCAGTATACACAACCGGCTTATAATGAGAGCTCCTACAACGGGAATGACTGGACCTGGACCAATACCCTGAGCTACGGCTTCGTCAAGGGGGATCATAACCTGAAACTGGTCGGAGGCATGGAGGCCTACGACTTCATCAATCACAATATGGGGGCCACCACGCTGGGGTCTTTCTCCAACGATCCCAATTACGTGAATCTGTCAACGGGTTCCGGATCGACGACCGATTACAGCAACAGCAATTCCCAGATCAATTACAGTCCCACTTCGGCGGGTTACGAGGCGCCGGTGGGGGCAGGGGAGAGCCTGGTGTCCTATTTTGCACGAGGCGATTATATTTACAAGGACAAGTATTTATTGGGCGCTACTTTCCGGCGGGACGGGACTTCCAAGTTCATCACCAACCGGTGGGGTAATTTCTATGCCGTCAGTGCCGGGTGGCGGATCTCGCAAGAAGAATTTTTCAAGGGCGTGACCTGGATCAACGATCTGAAGATCCGTGGTTCCTATGGGATCATGGGCAACCAGTTCAATGCCCTGGGCACGAACTCCTATACTTTGTTCGGGTCCAACAAGGAAACGACCTACTATGACATCGATGGTACGGGCAATTCGGTAGGATATGGCCTGGCGGCTTCGCAGATCGGCAATCCGAATGCCAAGTGGGAGCAGGACGGCAGCGTCAATGCCGGCTTTGACCTCACGGTGCTGCAAGGTCATCTGACGATCAGCGCGGACTGGTATAATAAGAGCATCAAGGACCTGCTGTACCAGATCACGCTGCCCGGCACAGAGGGTGCGGCTACGGTGCCTGCCTATAATGTGGGCCGGATGAAGAACGATGGCATCGACCTGATGGCGAACAGCCAGGTGAATATCAACAGGGACCTGCAATTTTTCGGCACGCTGACGTTCACGACCATCAACAATAAGATCCTGGCGGTAGATGCTGCCGGCGGGGCCACTTATTTCGATGAAGATGCCAGGCGGTTCAATGGAAGTTATGTCGTGCGCAACGAGGTAGGCCATCCGGTGAGTGCGTTTTACGGATACAAGATCATTGGGTTCTGGAACACCCAGGCTGAGATCACTGCGGCCGATGCTGCTGCTGCGAAGGCGAGCAATGGCGGGATCACGCAGTACCAGGCGGATGAGGGTGTGGGCCGGTTCCGTTATGCCGATGCGAGCCACCAGGGCTGGGTAGACGCCAACAGTAAGGAGTTCTTAGGCAACCCGAGCCCCAAGTTCACCTATGGAGCCAACCTTGGACTGGACTATAAACATTTCGATTTCAGCGTCTTCCTTTACGGGGTCTATGGCAATGACGTCTTTAATGAAGTGAAGTGGTGGACAGATTTCTACGGCTCCTTCCCAGGCGCTGCCAGCAGTCATGCGGCGCTGTACAATTCCTGGACTTTTACGAACCAGGGGGTAGGCGCCAAGGCACCGATCCAGGATGATGTCAATGGCAGCAATGCGAGTACCAATACTGTTCCCAACTCCTACTTCGTGGAGAAGGGCTCGTATCTGCGGGCCAAAAACCTGACGCTGGGATATACTTTCGGCGGGTTGTCGAAAACAGGGATCAGCCGGTTGAGGGCCTATATCCAGGCGGCCAATCTTTTCACGGTCACCAAATATTCGGGCGTAGATCCTGAGATCTCGGTGAATGCGACCAATGGTCAGAATTCGGCCACCGACTTCGGTATCGACGAAGGTTCGTATGCTAACCCCCGTCAGTATCTGTTAGGTCTGCAGGTGACTTTTTAATCATTTTTAAACGAAAAACTATGAATGCAAGAAAATATATATCCGTCATAGGCGTATGGTCGGCAGCGGTGCTGCTGAGTGTGGGATGCAGTAAAGGATTTCTGAACAAACCGGCGTTGGGAGCGCTGACTACAGACCAGATCAATAATCTGGCGGGCGTCACTTCCGTGCTGAACGGCGCCTATGCTGCCTTGGACGGGCAGGGTACCAACGTCACCGATCTGGCCGGGCAGGGAACGCCCTGGGATGCATCGCCTTCCAACTGGATCTATGGGAGTGTGGCGGGTGGTGACAACCATAAGGGCAGCAGTATCGGTGACCAGCCGCCCATCGTTCCCATTGCGAATGCGCAGGAAGTTGCCAGCAACGGATTCTTCAACGATAAATGGATCTGTCTGTACGAGGGTGTGAACAGGGCGAACAATGTGCTGATCACGATGGCCGTTACGCCGGGGCTGACGGCTGCACAGCGCACTGAATTTTCTGCGGAGGCCAAATTCCTGCGGGCGCACTATTATTTCGAACTGCGGCGGTTTTTCAGCATGGTGCCATGGATCGACGAGACAACGACTAATTTCAATCAGCCTAATAATGCCGACGTGTACCCCAAGATAGAGGCGGACCTGCAGGTGGCGGTAGACAGCCTGCCGGCCGTGCAGCCTGCAGTCGGATCGGTGAATAAGTGGGCAGCGATGTGTTACCTGGGAAAGGTTTACCTGTATGAGAAGAAGTATGCGCAGGCCGAGGCGATATTCGACCAGGTCATCCCTGCCGCTTATGGCGGCACGGGGGCGGGCGGGGTAACGTCCAACGGGCTGCCATATGCTCTGGCGGCACGATTCGAGGACAATTTCGATGCAGCTACGAAGAATGGTCCTGAATCCGTCTTTGCGATCCAGATGGACGCCAATGACGGAACGAATTCCATTGCCAATGCCAACCAGGGCGATATGCTGAATTTTCCGTACAATAGTCCGTTCAGGTGCTGTGGTTTCTTCCAGCCGTCTGTAGACCTGGCCAATTCCTACCGTACCGATGCGAATGGGTTGCCTTATGTGACGGACTATAACTCATATGGGATCGTCAACGATATGGGGCTGACTTCTGCTCAGCCTTTTACTCCCGATGCGGGGAATATCGATCCGCGGCTGGATTGGACTGTGGCGCGGCGAGGCATACCGGTACATGACTGGGGCCTGCATCCCGGTAATAACTGGATCCGTGACCAGGGGAGTGCCGGTCCTTATTCGAATAAGAAGAACCTGTACTGGCAGGCTACGGAGGGGACGTATAGCGATCAAAGCAGCTGGGCTCCGGGCAGTGCGATCAATTATAATATCATTCGTTTTGCGGATGTGTTGCTGATGGCGGCGGAATGCGAGGCTCAGTTAAGCAATTACGCTCAGGCGGAGACATACGTAAATTTTGTGCGGGCGAGGGCTGCCAACCCGGCGAATATCCTGTACCAGTACCTGGACAATGCCAATCCGATGAACGGGTTTTCCACGACCCCGGCAGCTAACTATGTGGTGGCTCCCTATCCGGCGGGCTATTTCACGGCGGCTACGGCATTGCCGGCGATCTATTTCGAGCGGAAGCTGGAGTTGGCGTGTGAGGGGCATCGATTCTTCGACCTGGCACGATGGGGCATAGCCGGCCAGACATTGAACGCTTATTTTGCATTTGAAGGGAAGATAACGGGGGATTTGTCTACGGGTAATTTTACCACGGGGAAAAATGAATATTATCCGATCCCGCAGGCGCAGATCGACCTGTCGAATGGGCAATTGAAACAAAACCCCGGCTATGATTAGAGGTGGGGAGCGGATTGCCGGGGCCGTGGCGGTTGTGGCGGCGAGCGTGATGCTGACGGTAATGGCTGGCTGCCGGTCTCCGGCGACGGAGGCGCCGGCGCCGGGAAAGGTCTATCAGAAGAACCCTGAGCATGCCGGTGTGCCGGATGAGCGTATTGCACAGGGAGAGGCGCTGGCGGCAAAATACTGCGGGTCCTGTCATATGCTGCCCTCCCCGGATCTGCTGGATGCCAGTTCATGGGAAAAGGGGGTGTTGCCGCAGATGGGGCCGAGGCTAGGTATTTTCGAATACCGGCAGCAGCGTTATCCCAACAATAGTCATGATCCGAATGTGGGGAGAGATTTTTATCCATCGGAGCCGCTGTTGTCGGCGCAGGAATGGGGCGTGCTGATGGATTACTATACGGCGCTGGCGCCGGACAGTTTGCCGCGTCAGCATCGGGAGGAGCCGTTGCGGGAGGATTCGACTGACTTTGCCGTTGTGGCACCAGCGGTGCGGGATAACGCTCCGCCGGCGACTTGTCTGATACGGTATGATTCGGCAACGCGCCAGGTGCTGACGTCGGATATTCTCCGGCATACTGTCGACTGGTGGGATGTCGGTGGGATGGCGAGGTCAACGGTAGGTGTTGGCGGGGCGATAGTGGACCTGGTGAGAGACCAGGGAGGCTATACTGCCTGTAATATCGGCGTGTTTGCTCCTAATAATGCCGGGGCCGGGCATATCGACCGGCTGACCGGAGCGGGAAAGGGTTTTGTGCCGGGGGATACGCCGGTATACAACGGGTTGATGCGGCCGGTGAGCCTGGCTGCTGCGGACCTCAACGGGGATGGAGCGATCGATTGGGTGGTGTGTGAGTTCGGGTTTATCAAAGGAGAGTTGTCCTGGCTGGAAAACAAAGGCGGCGGCCGATATGAAAAGCATGTTCTACGGGCTGTGCCGGGGGCGATCAGAGTGGTGGTGCAGGACTATAATCACGACGGTCTGCCGGACCTCTGGGTGTTGTTTGCACAAGGGGATGAAGGCATTTTCCTCTATACCAATAAGGGCCATGGTCAATTTGCCGAGCAGCGGATACTGACTTTCCCACCCTGTTATGGCTCTACCTATTTCGAGCTGGATGATTTCAACCGGGACGGGCATCCGGATATCCTGTATACCTGTGGTGACAACGGGGACTTTTCGACGGTGCTGAAACCTTATCATGGGGTATATATTTTTCAGAATGACGGGCATGAGCATTTTACCCAACAGTATTTCTTCCCGATGAACGGTTGTTACCGGGCCATGGCCCGGGACTTCGATGGAGACGGTGATCCGGACATTGCCTGCATTGCCTATTTTGCCGACTTCCGCAGTCAGCCGGATGAAGGGTTCGTCTATCTGGAGAACAGGGGTAACGGGCAGTTCATGCCACACACCGTTACTGCTGCCCGGTGCGGAAGATGGATCACGATGGATGTGGCAGACATAGACGGGGATGGGAGACCGGACATTTTGCTGGCGAATTGTTCAGTGGGGCCGGGGTTCATTAAATCGGCTACGGACTGGAAAAAGGGGCCGTCTTTCATTATATTGAGAAACAGGATGGGCAGGAGTACGCCGGGGGCGCGACAAAGAAGGAAGTGAGGGGATATTTCGGTAATTTTAGCCTTATGGTTAAATTATTGCCGGGTCATGGATTTTCCGGGGCGGCGCTGATTGTACTGATTTTTTTATATGCCTGCGGGCAGTATCCACGTAACCGGTCACATGCGGGGGTGCCGGAATCCTCTATCCGTCAGGGGGCGGTGCTGGCGAAGACCTGGTGCGGATCGTGCCATCTGCTGCCCGACCCGTCGTTGCTGGATAGCCGAAGCTGGGAGAAAGGCGTGTTGCCGGCTATGGGCCCAAGGCTGGGCATTTTTAGCTACGGATTCGAGAAGTATCCCGACAGCCGGCGGGACACCAATGTGAGTAAAAGCTTTTACCCGTCGCAACCCTTGCTGAAACCGGATGACTGGCAGCATATCCTGGATTATTATACGGCGACTTCGCCGGACTCTTTACCCGGGCAATCGCGTCCCCGGCCGCTGGATACCACCGGGCTGACGTTATTCGATGCCGGAGTGCCTTCGCTGCGTTATGACATGCCTGCGACGACGATGGTGCAAGTGGATAGCGAGCGAATGGGGGTGATCTTTTACGATATGCATTCCCGTAACCTCTATCATCTGGGGCCTTTGCTGGAGCCGGATGATTCCGTGCATGACGGCGGCGCGATCGTGGATATAGCGCGGCAGGANNGCAATATTGGCGTGCTGACGCCCAACAACGGCAAATCGGGCAGGCTGCAGCGTCTTCGGCTGAATGCCGATCGGAAATGGGAATTGGATTCCATCCCGCTGATCAATCATTTGGCGAGATCTGTGCAGGTATTGGCTGCAGATCTTAATGGTGACGGCAGGAGCGACTACCTTGTCTGCGAGTTCGGCAATCTGGCGGGAGCGTTATCCTGGTTCGAGAATAAGGGTGACGGCAGTTATGAGCGGCATGTGCTGCGAGCCACGCCCGGCGCCATCCGGGTGTATATCAATGACTACAATCACGACGGGCTGCCGGATATCTGGGCGTTGTTTGCCCAGGGGGATGAGGGCATCTATCTTTTCACGAACCGGGGGAAGGGGCAATTCAGCGAGCAGGCTATTCTGCGGTTTCCGCCATCCTATGGTTCCTCTTCCTTCGAGCTGGTGGATTTCAACAGGGATGGGTATCCGGACATCCTTTATACGTGCGGGGACAATGCAGATTTTTCACCGGTGCTGAAGCCCTATCATGGCGTATACATTTATGAGAATGATGGTCATAACCAGTTCACGCAGCGATATTTTTATCCGATCAACGGGTGTTATAAGGCGATGGCCCGGGATTTCGATGGGGATGGGATAATGGATATTGCAGTGATCGCTTTTTTCCCGGACTGGAATCATCAGCCTGAAGAGGGGTTCGTCTACCTGAAGGGGCTGGGCGGTTATGACTACCGGCCGTATTCGCTGGTGCCGGCGGAGCGGGGACGGTGGCTGACGATGGATGTTGGGGACGTGGATGGGGACGGCAGACCGGATATCGTGCTGGGTAATTTTTCCTATTTTGCGCCGGTGACGAAAAGGGGAGTGGACTTTAAAAAGGGGCCGCCGGTGATGGTGCTGAAGAACCGGGGTCGATGGTGAGCTATGTCAAATTTACCATACTGGCTGATATACGCCGTATTATCAGCTGTTTTTGCCGCATTGACGGCGATTTTTGCGAAGGCGGGTTTGAAGGATGTGAATTCCGATCTGGCGACGGCTATCCGGACGGCGGTGGTACTGGTGATCACCTGGGGCATCGTGTTGTTCAGGGGCAATGCCGGCGGGTTGCCGAATCTGAGCCGCAATAATTGGTTGTTCCTGATCCTGTCGGCTGTGGCGACAGGTCTGTCCTGGTTGTTCTATTACCGGGCCCTGCAGTTGGGGCGGGTGTCGGAGGTGAGCGTCATCGACAAGGGGAGTATCGTATTCACCGTGCTGTTATCCTTTCTTTTCCTGAGGGAGCCGCTGACGCCACGGATCATTGTAGCCGTTCTACTCATCTTCGGGGGGATGATGGTGTTAATATGGAAATAGAAGTGCGGCGGGGCACGGCAGGGGGTGAATCCGGGTGGTCCGGGAGGGGCGGGCGGCGATTTTATGATGAAAAATAAATCTTTGAAAACAGCGGAAAATCAGCAACGAACGGGAATAACTACTTATTTTTAAGGTCAGAACATCGATCGCCAATATGGTACCTATCAAGCCCTTTATTCTACCTGTCCTGTCGCTATATATCCGCCTTCATGATGAACAATTATCCCTTTATGACGGGTACCTATTACCTTGGGGATCACGCTTACTATTTTTAACCGCAAACCCATGTTGACTGGCCGTGCCCTTTGAAGGTATACATAATGAAAAACAACTGCTGACGCAGGTATCCCAGGGGGACAGGCAAGCTTTTCAGGTCCTTTACAAGGCCTGTTATCCTTTAGTTCAACGTTATATATTGCTTTTCGAACCCTCTCCGCACATTTTAGATGAGCTGACCCAGGACGTTTTTGTCCGGATTTGGGAAAAGCGGGACCGGTTGGGTGCCGTAGAGTCTTTCAAAGGGTATCTTTTCCTGGTGACGCGCAATGTCGTCTTCAATTTTGTCAGGGCATTAAAAGTGCGTCAGAAGGTGAAAGAACTGGATGAATCATCCAGTCCGCCGGCGAATGATCTTGAAAATGAGCTATTATTCAAACAATACTACGAAATCGCGCTGGAAGCGATGAACAAACTGCCGCCCGGCAGACGTAAGGTCCTGAAAATGAGCATAGATGATGGTCTCAGTCTGGATGAGATCGCCACCGAGCTCCAAATCAGCCGTTCCGGAGTCAAGAAGCAATTGTATGCTGCCACTGCCTACGTCCGGCAATATTTGCAGGAGCATGGGGAGATCACGCTGGCGCTGATCATTTTTCTTTCACTTTTCGAGGGATAGGGGGAAATGGAGTTTTCGAGGGATAGAGGAGATGGAATTTTTTTTTGCCCCGAGGTATCCCCTACGACCTGGCAGGTGTCTTTAGTGAGTAACACCTTATTTTTATGAGTTTACAGGAAGCCAAGCAGTTTGTCGCCCATTTCGTCACAGGAGAGTATACTCCGGAAGAAAAGGCGGCCTTCATGCAATGGCTAAGCGGGGCTACGGTAGCGGAGTTGAACATCATAGCAGACGAACACGAAGCACTACATGACAGCTGGCCTCTGACTACCGACGGGCCTTCGTCCAAATGGGTGGAGAGATTGGAGGAGAAACTGGATGTAGCAATTGAGAAGGCTAATGATGATGAGGAAGAAGAAGTCGAATCCGGCGAGGTGTCAACCGGGCGAGTTCGTTATGCAGGGCGGCGTTATATGGGCCGGAAAGCCTGGATAGCAGCTGCCTCGGTGATTGTCGCATTGTCGGCCGGCACTTATGTATATCTGAGTCAGAAGGGAAGTGACAAGGCCGGTGAGATGCGGGATCGTGAAGCGTCATTGACCAATGTTTTCTCTGTGCCGCGTGGCGGAGAACGAAAGGAGCTGATTTTGTCGGATGGCAGTAAAGTGTGGTTGAATGCTGCCTCTGTTTTGAAATATCCCGTGACGTTTACCGGCCCTGAGCGGTTGGTAGAATTGTCCGGTGAGGCATTTTTTGAAGTCACGAAGAGTTCTGCTAATCCCTTCAGGGTATTGATCAAGGATGCAGAAGTGGAAGTTTTGGGGACGGACTTCAATGTCATGGCTTATGAGGACGAACCGATCAGCCGTACGACGCTGGTTGAAGGATCCGTGAAGATAGAAAGTGGTAAGCAAAGCGTGAAACTCGAGCCGGGCCAACAGGCGCAGGTGCCTTATCCGTCGCCGGGTGTCGATGCGCCGATCAGGGTATTATCCGGGATCGATCCGCAGACTGTGCTGGCATGGAAGAATGACAGCTTAGTATTCGATTATGCTGACGTGCAGACGGTGATGCGTTCCCTTGCCAGGACGTATAACGTTGTGGTTCAGGTTGATCCGGTCGTGGCCTCCAAGCCGGTTACGACGGCCGTTTTCGACCGTAAGCTGGGTTTGGCTAAAATATTAGAACAACTAGAAGGATTGAATATTGCACATTTTAAATTAGATGGAAATAGAGTCACTGTGACACCTGTCTGACCATATTATTTTCCATAACCATTGAACCGAGTCCGCCAGTTACAGCCGCGGTCATGGGTAAGTAAGATAAATAAGTATTTATTTTATATTTATCCATGATTTGTAGGCTGTAACTTTATTTATCCAAACCACTCGCTTAATGGGTTTACTGAAATTGGTTGTTCCCTCTCTTCTATTGGTTTGCCTTGTCCAAAGCAGACCGGCCTATAGTCAGTCAACTCGGCTCATTACGCTAACTGTCAAAGATGTCCCCTTTAAGAAGGCTTTCACTGAGATCTGCAAGCAGGCGCATGTCGGTTTTCTTAGTTCGGTGGATTGGGAGCATCTGAGCCGCCGGGTGAGTTTTTCGGTCAAAGGGGTTACCCTGACCGAGGCATTGGACAGTTGTTTCGAAGACGAGCCCTTTACCTATAATGTTGTGAATGAGGGCGTGGCCATATTACCGTTCGATCATAAGGAGAAGGTCGTGCATGGCCTGGTGGTCAATGATAAAAATGAACCGCTCGAGGGTGTGACCATTGCGATCAGAGGTGAAGGCGGCGGAGAGGGTAGCGCCACCACAGTCAGCGGGGAAGATGGAAAGTTTACGATCCGGACCCATGCTGCCGATCCGCACCTGGTGTTCAGCAGTGTCAATTACGAGACGCAGACCATGCGGCCGAAGGCAGGGGATGACTTGCGGGTGCAATTAAAGGAGAAGGTGAATGAGCTGATGGATGTGGTGAAATTGCATACGGGCTACCAGGATGTGCACCGGAGAAGCGTAGCCGGCTCTTTCGATGATGTGGATAATGACCTGATCAACCGCAGGGTCTCGCCCAATATCCTCGACCGGATCAACGGGGTAACGAGCGGGGTATTGTTCAATACCAATATTGCACAGGGCACTAATCAGTCTACGATCACTATCCGCGGCAGGAGCACGATCTTCAGCAATCCCAATCCGCTGGTCGTTATCGACAATTTCCCATATACCGGGGATGTCAATAACATCAACCCGGATGATGTGGAAAGCATTACTATCCTGAAGGATGCGGCGGCAGCTGCTATCTGGGGTGCGTTATCGGGTAACGGGGTGATTGTCATTACGACGAAAAAGGGGAAGCTCAATTCGCCGATGAGGGTGTCGTTCAATACGAGCCAGACGGTGGGAGAGAAACCCAATTTGTATTATCTGCCGATCCTTTCGTCCAATGACTATATCAATGTAGAAGAATATCTTTTTCACCAGCAATATTACAATTCAAACTACGATAACCCTACTCATCCGGCCCTTACCCCGGTCCAAAACCTTTTGTTCGAGGATTCGCTGGGGCAGATTTCTGCTGCGCAGGCGCAGGCGGAGATCAATACGCTGCGCGGACAGGATTACCGGCCCGGGCTGGATAAGTATTTTTACCGGCCGAGCCTGAACAGCCAGGTATCGCTGAACCTGAGCGGTGGCGGCGATCATAATATGTATTTCCTTTCGGCGGGGTATGACCGGGATCTCAGCAACCTGGACCGGAACGATTATAACCGGGTGACGCTGAACGGAAATAATACATATTACCTGCTGCATGACAGGCTGGAACTCAACACCGACCTGGTCTTTACGGCCAGCACGACGGTGAACGACAATCCGGGCGGTACGCCAGTTAATTATCCCTACTGGCAGGTGGCTGACGCGCATGGCAACCCGCTGCCGGTGGCTCTTTATCTAAACGAGCCCTATATCGATACGGCAGGGGGCGGGCAATTGCTGGACTGGCATTACCGGCCGCTGCAGGAGCTGCAGAACGCCGATAACCCGACACGGCTGACGGATTACCGGATCGATTTCAGTGCCCGATACAAGATCTGGCGGGGCCTGGATCTCCGGGCTTATTACGAGCTGAACAAGGGTACTTCCGATAACCCGGACTATATGAGCCAACAGACTTACACTACCCGGAACATGATCAATGAATATACGCAGGACAATAATGGGGTGCTGACCTACCCGGTTCCGTTGGGGGGTATCCTGAACGAATCGATCAACACCTATACAGCGAACAATGTGCGGGTGCAGGCGAACTTTAATGACAGCCTGTTCAGGCATGGCCGGCTGAACCTGATCGGCGGCGCCGAGGTGCGGGATATCGAGGGGGAGACCACCAACCTGCAGCTTTTTGGGTATGATCCATCCATGCAAATAGGAACGCCGGTGGATTATACCGATTTTTTCCCGCAATATTCCAGTGGTGCACCGCAAAAGATCCCCTATATGGATTCGAAGCTGGGAACGTCCGAACGATATATCTCTTATTATGGGAACGGCACTTACTCGTATCTGGGCCGGTATCTGCTGTCGGCCAGCGCACGCCGGGACGAATCCAATCTGTTCGGCGTCAATGCCAATCAAAGAGGAGTACCGCTTTGGTCGACGGGAGCTTCGTGGGAGGTCTCCGGGGAGAACTTTTATCATTTGGCCTGGCTGCCGTTGCTCAGGCTTCGGGTCAGCGACGGCTATAACGGGAATGTGGACCGGTCCGTCTCGGCATATACGACGGCGAATATCAATGCGCAGAGCAATACGTTTGGCGCCATCAATGCCAGCATTATCAATCCGCCCAATGCCGATCTGCGCTGGGAAAAGATCCATGTTTACAATTTCGGAACGGACTTTGCGCTGAGGGGCGATCGGTTCGGCGGTACATTGGAGTATTATATCAAGGCGGGGCTGGACCTGATCGGGGAGAGCCCGGTGGACCCGACGACGGGTGTTACGAGCTTTACGGGGAATACGGCCAATATTCTTGACCATGGAGTGGATTTGAGCCTTCATGCCAATAATTCCTTTGGGGCGGTGCGGTGGAACAGTATCCTGCTGTTCAGCTATGTGCGGGACAAGGTGACGAAGTATGATCAGCAACTGGCGACGGTCTACGATTATTTCAGTGTAGGGACGCTTAATCCATTGGTCGGGCGGCCGCTGTATTCGGTGTATGCGCTGAAGTGGGAGGGGCTGGATCACCAGAACGGCAACCCGCAGGGGTATCTGAACGGAACGGCGCAAAGCCCGGGACAGGTCACCGAGAATTATGGTACGATCTTGTCTTCGCCGGATCTTTCCAACCTGGTCTATAAAGGGCCGGTGAACCCGCCTTTTTTCGGCAGCTGGCGTAATACTTTCTATTGGCGGCAATGGGGTTTGTCCTGTAACGTGATCTACAAAATGGGCTATGTTTTCCGGCGGAGCTCGATCGATTACACGAATCTGTTTGCCAGCCAATCTCCCGGGCACCCCGATTATGATCGTCGCTGGCAGAACCCCGGCGATGAACTGCATACGAATGTGCCCTCGCTGCCGGCATCCGTGGCGCTGGCGGTGACTCAGCCGCGGGATAATTTCTATACCAATTCGGAGGTGCTGGTTGAAAAAGGGGACCAGGTGCGGTTGCAGGATGTACAGCTGACGTATGATCTTAGCCGGCAGGGACATCCGAAATTGCCGGCGCAGCTGCTGCGGTTTTATCTGTATGCGAATAATTTGGGTATCATCTGGAAGGCCAATCATTCCGGGATCGATCCGGATTTTATCTCGACCATGCCGAATCCCAGGACGCTGGCGCTCGGGGTCAAAGCAAATTTTTAAAAAGGATAAGATGGGAAAGATTTCCATGATCCGGGTAACTTTTTTGCTGCTTTTGAGCGTTCTCGCGGGGGGCTGTCATAAGTCTTTCCTCGACCAGAAGCCCAGCACCGATCTGCTGATCCCCAATACGATGCCGGTGTTGCAGGAGCTGATGGACAATACGCAGGTCATGAATATTTCACCGGCGCTGGGTGAATTCTCGGCGGATAATTTCTACCTGACGTATTCTACCTGGTTGTCGCTGGATATCAAGGAGGCCAATGCCTATATCTGGGCGGTTGATCTCTATGAGGGCCAGGGGCTGGTGATCGATTGGGATATTCCTTATCAGCAGGTCTTCTATTCCAATACGGTGCTGCAAGGGTTGGCGGGCATTCAGCCGGACTCTACCAACCAGGCGCAGTGGAATGCGTTAGAGGGGACGGCGTTGTTTTCCCGGGCCTTTGCATTCTTTAATGTGGCCGAACTTTTTGCCGAGCCTTATGACAGCGCGACGGCGGCATCGGATCCGGGGATCCCGATACGGCTGGACCCGGATATCAATGAAAAAACGACACGGGCGAGCATGCAGACAACCTATAACCAGATCCTGGGGGATCTGCATGCGGCGGAGATGTTCTTGCCGGCGACGATCCCGGTCAGCAATCTCAACCGACCCAGTCGGCTGGCGGCGCAGGCCCTGCTCGCGAGGGTCTATCTCAGCGTGGGGGATTATGCAGAGGCCGGGCTTTGTGCGGACAGCGTCCTGCAAGTCTATGGGAAGCTGCTGAATTATAATACCCTTGATACAAGCAAACCTTTCCAGTTCGCTAACAATATGCCCGAGATCCTTTACCAGGCTAATTTCCCTTATGAGGGGAATTCGCTGCAAGGGGTGACTTTTAGCGGCTGTTTTGTCGATACGATGCTGATCGCGTCCTATGCGCCCAATGATCTCCGGCGGCCACTGGATTATTATGAGCAATCGCCTGGCGTGTATACGCTCGAGGGCAGCTATGGGGGGTTGATCTATCCGTTCAGCGGACTGGCGACGGATGAGCTATACCTGATCCGGGCGGAGTGTTATGCCCGGGCCAACCAGGTGACGAATGCGCTGAATGACCTGGATACGCTGATGAGCTATCGGGTTGTGACCGGCAGTTTTATGCCTTACCCGGTAATGAGTGCCGCTGAGGTATTGGATACGGTGGTGGCGGAGCGGCGGAAGGAGCTGGCTTTCCGGGGAATCCGCTGGCCGGATCTGCGACGGTTGAACCAGGAGGGCTGGAATATTACGCTGACTCGGAATCTGAATGGAACTCTCTATACATTGCCGCCCAACAGCGACTTATATACCTTACCCATTCCGCCGGATGTGATCCAGGAATCGGGTATAGCACAAAACCCCCGGTGAGTCGCGGGACGCCGGGGGTTTGAAAACAGGTGATGTTTTATTTGCCCTTTTTTTCGGTGGGTTTGGGCTTTGCCTTTTCCGTTGTTATTCCGAGCGGGTAGTACTGTGCCGCAGTCATGTACGGCGTATAGACGCCGCCGCTATAACTGTAGGTGCAAACATTCGACGACGGCGTTATGCAGGTGTAGTCGCGGCCCATGACACCCGCGGCAATGTATTGGCTGCCGTTGTAGTAGTACAGGGTTTGGTAGGGCTTAGGGCGGGTAGCGAAGGCCACGCCGATGCTGAAGAGAACAACGAAGGTTAAAATGGTCCATTTGATCTTTTTCATACGAAACTGTGTTTGTTGATGAATATGGGTTTAAATGATTTCCTACGCTGAAGGACAAGACCAAGGACCGACAGAGCCACATAAAACAGATTGAGCGCCAGGTGTTGGGGCCAGGTCAGTTTGCGGATCACTCCGCCACATGAGCAGGGTACATACGGAAAAAAATGAGCCAGGATCATGATCGCATAGATGGTGAACAGGGTCATCAATACGAGCGATGCATAGAAGGCTAACAGTCTGGTATATTCGAAGATGAGAGCCGCGGAGATAGCGATCTCCAGGAAAGGGATGCCCCATACCAGGAAGGGTGTCCAGGAATTGGGCAGCGGCTGGTTGTTCATCTCATCGATAAACCTTTTAAAGTCCAAAAATTTACTTACACTTGCATAGAGGAATAGCAGTATCAATAGTGCAGCAATACACTCTAAGACCACTTGTCTTTTAAGCATGGTTATTGTCGATTTATAAAAATATGTAATGTACGACGAGCATTGTCGTTAAGGTAATCAAGAGTGGATAGAAGGTATTGTTCGGGACGGATAAGAGATAAGTTGGAGGATAAAAAGGATAAGAGTTTAGGTTTATAGTTTAAAGATCGTCAAAATTGCTAAGTAAACAAAAATCAATCCAAAAATAAATTTTAATAATAGATATTTATTAACGGTTGATTATAGTCCCATGTAATTTTTTACTCAGGTTTTTATGAAATCATTTGCAACTTTTCAGTGGGTGTCACGTTACGAATTTTACGTTCAGAGTAAATAAAATTTTATGCGGCTCAAAAATTTTCTTCTACCCTCATTTCTTTTGTTTTTTGTCTTCTGTGGTCATTGTCAGGATAGCCGGGTTGTCTTCAAGGACTCTGCCTTTATTTCTACGATGTTGCAACATCATAATGCGTATCGCAGGGAGTTGCAGTTGCCCGATCTGCAATGGTCGGCAGCATTGGCGGCCGATGCGTTGACCTGGGCGAAGCATCTGGCGCAGATCGACAGGGGTGAGCATGACCAGGATGCTGTCGGTAAGGAAGGTGAGAACCTCTGGTGGGGAACGACGAATGCTTTTTCTTACGGGGTGATGGTCGATGCGTGGGGCAATGAGAAGAGGATGTTCAGGTATGGCGCTTTTCCGGATTGTCGGTCCAACCGGACTGCCGTTGTCGGTCATTATACGCAGATCGTATGGAGGAATACGCAGTCCGTCGGGTGTGCCTTGGTCGGTAACGGGAGGATGGACTACCTGGTCTGCCGGTATTCGCCGCCCGGGAATGTATACGTACAGAATCCTTATTAAAATTATTTCATCATGCCACATATCGCTTTGCCGGTAGGCTACCCGGGGATCAGAAGCCTGTTTATGTATAGCCCTGTCACGGCGGGGCCGTTGAATGACCTGGTGCAGACGCTTCTGCATGATCCTGCCACCTCTACGCTGACACCCGGGGAGCGGGAGTTGATCGCTACCTACACTTCCAGTCTGAACGAATGTAAATATTGCGCCAATACACATGGTGCTATCGCCAAATATCAACTGGACGGTAACGGGGAGCTGGTTGGCGAGGTGGTCCATGATCCGGCTACAGCCAGGATCTCGGGGAAATTGAAGGCATTACTGGCCATTGCGGCAAAAGTACAGAAGGATGGCAAGAAGGTCACGCCGGAGGATATTGCTGCCGCCAGGGGGCAAGGGGCGACGGATAAGGAGATCCATGACGCCGTGCTGATTGCGGCGGCTTTCTGTATGTTCAACCGGTATGTGGATGGATTGGCCACCTGGGCGCCTGACGATCCCGCGGTATATGATGCCATTGGGCGGCAGCGGGCCACGGAGGGGTATAAGACGCCGCCTTTTGTGGTGAAGTGAATTAGGAGCCACTACGCTCTACGATATCGTCCATGGTGATGCCGATATGGCTTTCATCATAAACACATTGTCCATTGAGGATCAGCAAGACCTGGGGGGATTCATGCGGGATGCTGAAATCGGCTGCGATTTTATTGGATACGGGCCGGTAGTTTAGCAGGTCGAGGTAGTAGAAATCGATGGAGTCCGGAGTCCGGGCCCTTTCCAGCCTGCCTTTGACCATGGCGCTGGTGGAACAGCGGGTACTGTGCTTAAAAATAACCTGTGGCCGTCCGGCTGATTTTTCCCGGATAGCTTCCAGTTGAGCTTCCGTTTGTAATGGGATCCAATTCATAGATGAGTCATTGTTACTGCCTGTAATAACAACGGATAATAAAAAAGGTTATCGTAAAACGATAACCTGACAAAAAAATTGGGGAAAAAGGTTTGGGGGTAGCCAATGCTCCGAAATTACCGTCCAAGGATCCCGGAGCCAACCATTTAGCGGCCTGTAGTGCTGCCATATCCAACAAAGCCCTTGCTCATGTTGCAACCTCCCCTGGAACTTGCGCAGGAACTAAAAGCAGTAGCAACAGCCGTAGCGATAACTAAGATTACAATTGTCTTTCTCATTTTTTGTGGTATTTAAGATGAATCGATAAATTGCCTGGTTGAAAAGGAGGAATGGATATACCAGGTAATTCAAAGGAGGGGACGAATTAAGCTATCGATTTATTCAAGGGACCGAAGGTCTCTGACCAAGGTCAGGCATCAGATGTTTAAGGGGGGGACTTTCGAAGGATAGAGAAAGATTCGCTGAGGAGCTATTACAAAGGAAAGATAAAAAATCGAATTGTGCAAGCCCTCGGGGCACGTGAATACAAAGTTTTTGTTAATATACTGATCTTGAATACTTTTATCGGCGAGGAAACCCATAATATGAATGTACATTTTATTGCGATCGGCGGCAGCGTCATGCATCAGCTGGCTATTGCCCTGCATCGGAAAGGTTATACGGTGACGGGCAGCGACGATGAGATCTTCGAGCCGGCCCGGACGAACCTGGAGCAGGAGGGGCTATTGCCGGCAGCATTGGGGTGGAGCCCCGAAAAGGTCGGCCCGGGGCTGGATGCCGTCATCCTGGGGATGCATGCCAGGGAGGATAACCCTGAATTACAGCGGGCCCGGCAGCTGGGATTGCCCATTTATTCCTTTCCCGAGTATATTTACCAGGAAAGCCGGGATAAGATCAGGGTGGTCATTGGTGGCAGTCATGGAAAGACGACGACTACATCCATGATAATGACGGCGCTGCGATCGGCGGGTAAGGATTTCGATTACCTTGTAGGGGCCCGGCTGGACGGGTTTGCGCAGTCGGTGAATATTACGGATGCGCCGCTGATCATCTGCGAAGGCGATGAATACCCGGCCAGCGCGCTGGAAAAAAGGCCAAAATTCCATTTCCTTTTTCCGCATATCGCGGTACTGACGGGCATTGCGTGGGACCATATCAATGTATTTCCCACCTGGGAGCTGTATCTCGAGCAATTCAGGATCTTCCTGTCGAAAATAGAGCCGGGGGGATTACTGATCTATAACGAAACGGACCCGGTGCTGGCAGAATTGGTAGCGTCGCATCCGACGCCCGTTCGCAGGATCGGTTACGGCATTCCGGCACACCGGATCACCGATGGCATCACAGTGGTGACATTAGCCGGGGAAACGGGGGCGCTGAAGGTATTCGGTGAGCATAATTTGCTGAACCTGCATGCAGCCTGGCTGGTAGCCCGGGAATTAGGGCTGGATGCAGCTACGTTCCTGAGGGGTATGGCGTCTTTTACGGGGGCTGCGAAGCGGTTGGAGCTATTGGCGAGCAGTCCCTCGGTCAACGTATATCGCGACTTTGCCCATGCGCCGTCGAAGGTGGCCGCTACGATCATGGCGGTAAAGTCTCAGTTTCCCGGCCGGAAGCTGATTGCGGTACTGGAATTACATACATACAGCAGTCTGAGTGAACAGTTCCTGGGCGAATACCGGGGCACACTGGATGCAGCAGATACTGCAGCGGTCTTTTATTCGCTGCATG
>PMUF01000297.1 GCA_003167015.1 Chitinophagaceae bacterium
GGGTTGAAGACATCACCGCTTTATATGGCGGCTCACTACAGGTCAAAGAAAATCAATTTGGCCGACGACGCTTTTATCCTCTCGCCATTCGATGTGCTGAATGTGTACCGGCATCGGTTGAGGGATTTCTTTAACTTCGACTACCAGGTGGAGTGTTTTGTGCCTGCGCCTAAGCGGAAGTACGGCTATTTTTCATTGCCGGTGCTGGTGGGAGATACCTTTGTTGCGCGGATGGACAGCAAGGCCGATCGGAAAAAAAGGGTATTGGTCATTCATAATTTGCATTTCGAGCCCCTGAAGCTGGCACAAGCGACCGTCGCCAAGGTTAGTGAAGCCATTAAAGCCTTTGCGGCCTTCAATCAATGTGAAACGATCACCATTGAAAAGACCAACGACAGGGCGCGGGGGAAGGCGATCCGGGAGGGAATAAAATGAATACATCGGGGGTATTGTTGGTTCATTGTGAAATGAGGGGCGGGCGGCATGGCCGAAACTGTATAAAATATGTCATTTGTGCCGTCCGGCGAAGGACTTACATTTGAGAGGTAGAAGCCATTTTGTATGTCAAAGGAGAAAAAGAAACTGGTCGTTATCATACCTATGCCGGGTATCCTCCTGCTGGACATCGCCGGGCCCAGTGACGTATTCCTGATGGCTGACAGTGCCCTCGGCGAAAATCCGGGTGCGAGGAAAGGGGGGTATGAACTTTTGCTGGCATCGCCGGTGGACACGAAAAAGATTGTCACCAGGAGTGGCCTTGCGGTAGATTGCGCGGTCATGGTCTCGGAGATCAAAAGGCCCATCGACACGCTGATCGTCGCGGGGTTCTCCAGGGTGCAACTGAAAAGCGGGCATCCTTTTTTTCAGTGGCTTAAGCGTATCTATCCGACAGTACGTCGCATCGGTTCTATTTGTGTAGGGACGTATGCATTGGCGGAAGCGGGTATCCTGGACGGCAAACAAGCCACTACGCATTGGGAATTCAGCCAGGATTTCCAGTCGAGGTATCCGGCGGTCAAAGTGGATACGAATCCGTTCTATACATGTGACTGTAATGTATATACATCAGGGGGCGTGGCGTCGGGCATCGACCTGGCGCTGGCCCTTGTGGAAGAAGACTATGGACGTGATGTGGCTTTGCACACGGCCCGCAAGCTGGTGCTGCCACTGAAGCGCCCGGGCTATCAGTCTCAGTTCAGTACATTGCTGCAGGTTCATAGCCTGGAAAACTCGATTGCGGGTAAGCTGCATCCCTGGCTGGTCAGGCATCTGGGAGAACAGCTCGGCGTAGAACACCTGGCGGAGCACAGCCATATGAGCGTGCGCAATTTTACCCGCGTATTTCTGAAAGAGACGGGGTTGACCCCTGCCAAATTTGTCGAAAAGCTTCGGGTGGAAATCGCCCGTAAATACCTCGAGGACAGTGATCTCACGATGGATCAGATAGCGGTGAAATGTGGTCTCGGCGGTCTTGTCTCCATGCGCCGGACATTCATGCGGCATATGATGGTGTCACCCAGCGATTACCGGCGTTCTTTCAGGACATCGCTTCACGCTACGGCGTAAAGTCTGCGCGATAGCCTGATGGTTCACGCTACGGCGTAAAAAATCTTAAAACATAGTATCATGAAAGTAGCTATCAATGGATTCGGGCGCATTGGCAGAATGACCTTACGAGCGCTGCAGGATAAACAAACGGTGGAAGTAGTCGCCATCAACGACCTCACGGATAAAGGGTTGCTTACCCATCTCTTCAAATACGATACTTCTCACGGGAAGTTTCCCGGCACTGTGGGGCAGAAAGATAATCACCTTGTCGTCAATGGAAAACCGATCCTGCTGCTGGGTGAGAAGGACCCTGAAAAGTTGCCCTGGGCAGCATTGGGGATAGATGTGGTGATAGAATCTACCGGTCGCTTCACTGAAAGAAGCAAAGCAGCGTTGCACCTTCACGCCGGTGCAAAAAAAGTACTGATCACGGCTCCTGCCGGCGGCCATGTAAAGACGATCGTAGCGGGCGTGAACAATGATTGGATAACTTCAGCCGATCAGATCCTTTCGACTGCTTCCTGCACGACGAACTGTATTGCTCCCTTGTTATATCTGTTGGAAAAGGAATATGGCATTGCCTCGGGTTTTATGAGCACTATCCACGCTTTTACCATGGACCAGATGCTGCAGGATGGCCCGCATAAGGACTATAGAAGGGCACGGGCCGCCACCCAGTCTATTATCCCCACTACCACAGGCGCTGCAAAAGCTATCGGAGATGTGCTGCCGGGGTTAAAAGGCAAGCTGGATGGGTTTTCTTACCGGGTACCGGTTATTGACGGATCGCTGGCGGATATGTCTATCAATCTGGTGAAACAGGCTTCGGCCGGTGAAGTGAATGAGTTGTTCAGGTATCATGCCGCCTCTACGTTGAAGGGTATTTTGGAATATACGGAGGAGCCTTTTGTTTCTGCCGATATATTGGGTAATACGCATTCCTCCATTATTGACGGTACGTTGACCCGGAATATCGGGAACCTGTTAAAAGTGGTTGCCTGGTATGACAATGAGGTGGGGATTTCGAACAGGCTGGCTGAATTGACGGTGGAGTTGGCGGAATTGGGGGTGGAAGTGTAGGGGGCGAAAATCCGGGGGTGAGAAAGATTGGGAAGCGAACTCATTACTTCAATGCTGCTGCAATCTTCCGCAGCGCGATGGCTAATTGCGCCTCCACTGTTTTGACGGATATCTCCAGCAAGCGGGAAACATCCTTGTACTTTAACCCATCTTCCTTAATGAGCGAAAAGATGAGCCGGCACCGGGGAGGCAGCTGATTGATCGCCGCCTGTATCCGTTGAAGTCCTTCGGCATCCAGCAGGATGGTCTCGGGGTTGGTATCGAACCTGATATACTGATCGCACCGCTCACTGATCTCCACAGTGTGGATGGCGGCATTATCACGCAGATAGTTCAGGGACCGGTTTTTGACAGACACATACAGATAAAGTGCGGGATTGCCGATGGGCGGCTTATGATGCCGTCGCTCCCACAGCTTGAGAAAGACATCGTTGACGATCTCTTCGGCAGATTCTTTTTGATGGACGATGGAATAGCCAAAGCGGAACAGCCGAACAAAGTAGAGCCTGTATAGTGCTTCAAAAGCAGCTTCACTGGCCGTTTCGACGGGGTAACCAATCAGATTTTTAGTAGTTGTGATATACTAAAGGTAAATTTTTTTAACTTCTTTTAAGGGTTTTTTAAAGATCACGTGTCCTTCCTCTATAGCGTTCACGCATTACTCAATCTATGGATCAAGAGAGAATATTCGCTTTATGGGCCAATTATCTGGCCGGTGAAGCCACCCCTGAAGAAATTGAAGAGCTGGAATGGGCTTTCCGGGCGAACCCTGAGCTTCGCCGGATGGCGGGGCTGTTGTCCGGAACGCGACAGGCGTCCCCGAAAGGGATCTCTCCGGAGGAAGAGCAACAGCTGCTGCAGCGCGGATTGCAGCGGTTCACGAATCCGCCGATACGATCTCTGCCGGTGATCAAGCGGATTTCTGCGGACGGGCCTGCGGCAGAGGTTTCGAGTGAGGCCGGCGCGTCGATCGATGATGCGCAGAGCGTGACTGTCATACCTGGAGGGGCAGGCTCTGCCCGACGAATAAGGTTGTTTTTCCGAGTGGCGGCTGCCGCCATCGTGGTGCTGATCGTCGGCATGGTATTCTTTTTGCATACAGTGAAACAATCACCTGCCGCGCCTGCTACTATTGTCGCGGCGAGAGGCTCCAAAAAATTCATGCAGTTGCCCGACGGCTCGAAATTATGGCTCAATGCCGACAGCAGGGTTATCTTTTCGAACGGATTTACTACCGGAAACAGGGAGATGACGCTGGAAGGAGAAGCCTTTTTCGATGTGAAGCATGACGAGCTGCATCCCTTTATCATCCATACGGGCAGGCTCGATGTCAGGGTGCTGGGCACGACGCTGAATGTCCGGGCCTATCCCGGCGACTCTACGGTGGAGACGACCCTGATCAATGGGAAGGTGGAGATCGATGTTCCCGGTAATGCACAGTCCTCTGTTATACTGCACCCGAATGAAAAAGCAATAATCCCTGTGGGTGGTGCGGTATTCCGCCGTCCTATCGAACCGGACCGTACGGACGGTACTATCACGGAAACATCATGGGTATCGAACAAACTGGTGTTCCGGCAGGAAACACTGGCGGGTATGGCTATGCGGCTGGAAAGGTGGTATGACGTGACAATCATCTTCGACAACGATCGGTTTCGGAACGACACGCTGAGCGGAACCTTCCCCGAGGAGCCCATCGGCGATGTCATGCATGCCTTGCAGATCACCGCCGGATTCCACTACCGCATCGATAAGGATACGGTGCGCATTTGGTGAGGGGGGCGGGGAGAGTGGGGAGTAACGCGGATCTGGCAACGGGCCGCGGGAGAGTGTGAACGTAAATTGTAAATAATTAAACAACCAATATGAAATAACAGTTCAAAACGACCAGCTTGCCCAAAAAAACAGGAAGTGCTGACACACTTCCCGGGTTGGGTATAATCAAGACTGACACCTAATCTCCGCCCGGATTTCAGGTAGCCGATTATTTAACCTCAACATTTCAAATGTATGAAAAAATTGCCTATTCCCTGTTCTGACGATTCCAGGGGATTGAAAAAAATTCTGTTGCTTATGCGACTAACGTCTTGCTTGTTATTGGTGACGTTTCTTCACGTTTCCGCCCATGTCCGATCTCAGGACAAACTGACGGTGAATGTTCGTCAGATCGGCTGGCAACCCTTCTTCGATCTGCTGCAAAAAAAGAGCAACTATACCTTTTTGTACAAGGACAATGTCCTTCCCAGCCACGACAAATTCGATGTGGAAGCGAGCGAGCTGACGGTCCCCCAGATCCTGGACAATGTGATGAGGAACTCACCGCTGTCTTATCAATTGTTGCCCAATCGTTTGATCGTGATCACTTCCCGAGCGGTGTCCAATCCGGAAGCAGCGCAAGATATCCGCATTACGGGAAGGATACTGTCGGCCTCCGGCGATCCCCTGGCAGGCGCAACGGTGCATATCAAAGGCAGTGCGGCCGGCACCAGCACGGACAGTACCGGGCATTACGATCTTATGGCGCCAGATGACGCTACCCTGGTGATCTCTTATGTAGGCTATGAAACGCAGGAAATAGCGGTCGGATCCCGAACCCGTATCGACGCCACCCTTACCAGTCTTCCCGGCAGCATCAATGAGGTGGTAGTAATAGGCTATGGCACGGCACGGAAGAAAGATCTAACCGGGGCAGTATCCACAATCAATTCGCGTGACATCAACGATCTGCCTGTAGCCGGATCGGACCAGATCATGCAGGGGAAAGCGGCGGGCGTTGCGATCACGCAGGTGACCGGCGCACCCGGCGACGGCGTATCGGTGATCATCCGGGGGCAGGCCAGCTTTGGCAATAGCGTTCCCTTATACGTTATCGACGGCATCCCGACGGCGGATGGCATCAACGAAATCTCGCCTAACGACATCGAGAGTATCAGCGTCCTGAAAGATGCTTCCTCCGCATCGATCTATGGCGCCAGGGCAGCTAATGGCGTCGTGCTGATCACCACGAAAAAGGGCAGCAGCGGGAAACCAAGACTAGCTTTGAATGCGTATACGGGCGTGCAGACGCCGGAACATATCATTCCTATGGCCAATTCGACGCAGTATTTCAATGCCTATAACGCGGCGGCCACCAACGATTATGTTGCAGGGGGCGCCTCTAACAGAACGCTGTTGCCGTTGGGCATGCTGGACACGTTGCCGAATGTGAACTGGCAGAAGGCGGTGTTGAAATCCGCGCCGATGAGCGATGCGCAGTTGTCGATCTCCGGTGGAAGCGAAGGCACGAAATATATCGTTTCAGCCAATTACCTGGACCAGAAAGGGATGATCTTGAATTCTTCTTTCAGCCGGTTCAATTTGCGGACGTCGGTGATCAGTACGCTGAACAAGATCTTCGAGGTAGGGACGAACATCAACCTGGCATACGACAAAACAAGGCAGGTAGGGAGTTCCGGCGATGGCTATACGGCACCTGGCGGCAGTAATCCGGGCGCCAGTATCGTGCGTTATGCGCTGTTCAGGACGCCGACCACACCGGTGATCTATCCGAACGGGCCTTATCAGGGGCAGTATGTGGACCTGCCGGAGACGGTCAACGGCAATAATGTCTTTGGCGACGGCCTCAACCCGGTGGCTTTAGCTGCCAACACGGACCGTAACTTTTATAA
The DNA here is from genome assembly GCA_003167015.1 of Chitinophagaceae bacterium. Taxonomy (GTDB): domain Bacteria; phylum Bacteroidota; class Bacteroidia; order Chitinophagales; family Chitinophagaceae; genus Puia. Next base: position 6,297 of record PMUF01000297.1, read on the forward strand.
CTATACCTTATTGGGAGATGTGTATCTGCAGGTGTCGCCTATTCCTCACCTGAAGGTAAAATCCGATTTCGGTACGAACCTGATCATTACGGACTATAAGCAATTCTATCCTACCTGGGGCATTCAGCGGATCCAGAATTCACCTAATGCGCTGAATCAGTCCAACACGAATAATTTTAACTATAACTGGACGAACACTGCCACTTATGATCTATTGATGGGCAAGCAATCCCTGAATATACTGGCGGGAACGGAGATCATTTATAACGACACCAAAGAAATATCGGCCGCCGAGACCGGTTTCATCAATCAATCATCGACCTTTCAATACCTGAGTAACGGCACGAGCCTCACTCCGGGTGTCGGTGGCAACGAATCGAACTGGGCTTTGTCTTCTTTATTCGGCAGGCTGACCTATCAATATGACGGCAAATATCTCGCGTCGTTCAATTTCAGACGTGATGGTTCTTCAAAGCTCGACCCTTCGAGTCAATGGGGTAATTTCTTTTCGGGATCGGCGGGCTGGAGAATAGACAAGGAGGCCTTTATGCAGAATGTGAAACCCATCTCCCTGCTGAAATTGAGGGTGGACTACGGGCAACTGGGTGATCAGAATGCATTGAGCGATTATGGCTATGCGTCGCTTATCAACAGCAATGGATATTATCCGTTCGGCACTACACCTGCCATCACTTCGACTATCGTTGCGAAAGGCAATCCGAATCTGAAATGGCAGACGACGACGATGGGGGATGTTGGCCTGGACATCGGGTTGTTCAATGACGCCATCACCCTTACGGCCGACTATTACCGGAAGATCACCACTAATCTTCTGCAGGCGCCGCAGAACCCGACCAGTGCGGGAACGGTAGCCAGCCCTGCGTTTGAGAATAACGGGAAGATACTGAATGAAGGGTTCGAGTTCGAACTTTCTTACCGGCACACCATCAATCGTGACTGGTCCTATAATGTGACGGGCAATCTTACGACCCTGCACAACGACGTAGAAGCATTGCTGAACAACCAGCCTATCCCGGCCGGGCGCGTCAATACCAATGTCTATGCCACCAGTACGGCGGTAGGTCATCCGGTCGGATCGTTTTATATGTTGAAGCAGGAGGGGGTTTTTCAGACTCCCGAAGATGTGTTTACCCATGCGAGCCAGGGATCGCCCGTACGACCGGGTGACGTCAAATATTTAGATGTCAATAACGACGGGGTGATCGACCAGAATGACAGGGTTTTTGCGGGCAGTCCCATACCCACGATGACCTATGCATTGACCGGCCAGGTCCATTTCCGGCAATTCGACCTCAGCTTATTCTTCCAGGGCGTGACGGGGGATAAGATATACAACCAGGTGGCGATGGACATCGATGGTTTCTATCGTCCTTTCAATGTTACTAAAAAGACCGCCTTAGACAGCTGGCATGGTGAAGGCACCAGCAATACGAGGCCGCTTTTGTCCTGGAATGACGCTACGAACAACACACAAACCTCGACGAGGTTCCTGGAAACCGGTGACTACCTGAAGCTGAAGAATTTGCAGGTGGGCTATAATTTCAGTAACGCCGTATTATCAAGGCTGAAGATGCACTCCATACGGTTTTATGTCAGCGTACAAAATGTATTCACCATCACCAAATATTCGGGGCTGGACCCCGAAATGACCACCAGTGCTGATGCGGCGTCATCGAATGACGGGCCCAAAGCCCTCAATATCGACTGGGGGACCTATCCTGCGGCCCGGACAACGACAGTGGGAGTAAACGTTAATTTTTAATTTCATCAAGAGCTTTTTATATGAAAATAAAGAACCTTCTTCTCTTCTTGTTACCGGCCGTTTTGCTGACGGGCGCCGCCTGCAAGAAGATATTGAATCAACCGGTACTGGGCAGCTATACGCCCGGCGATTTCTTTACTTCCGATGCCAATGCGCAACTGGCCATCAATGAGGCCTATAAATACCTGGCTTTTAATTCCGGCGCCACCAATGCCATATGGGTCTTGGGCGATCTTTCGTCGGACGATGTCGTGAAAGGCGGCAGCAGTATCGGCGACCAACCCGATTACCAGGCTGTCAACCAGTTCGATATCCTGCCGACGAATGCTGCGGTGGAAGCGGTATGGGGCAATTATTACAATGGCGTTTTTGCCTGTAATGTCGTTACGGACGGCCTGACGAATAATCCGGCGGTATCGGCCACTATGCAGCAACAAGGTATTGCACAGGCCCGGTTCTTACGGGCGTATTATTATTTCATCCTGACCCTCTGTTATGGAAATATTCCGCTGCATCTTACGGTACAGACGGCCACGGAGGCACAAACGCCGGCTCTGGCCCAGGATACCATCTTTACACAGATCGAGAATGACTGCATCGCGGCGGCGGCTGTCCTACCGCAAACGGTGCCGGCCGCTCAGTTAGGGCAGGCTACGCAAGGGGCTGCATTGGCTTTGCTGGCGAAGACCTATTTATTTCACAGCGATCTGGCCAATCATTACACGCTGGCTGCCCAGACGGCTCAGCAAGTCGTAGCATTGGGCTATAGCCTGACTAACATCTACTGGGACAACTTTAACGCCAACACCAAGGCCAATACGGAAGAAATATTCACGGTCAATCATATCGCCGGCACGCTGGGTTTGGGCAATGAGCTGAATGTATGGTTTGCGCCGAGGTCGCCGGCCCCTACCGACGGGTATGGTTTTTTCCTTCCTACTCAGAGCCTGGTCAGCAACTATGAAACTGCTCCTGACGGAACGCCGGACCCCCGGCTGGATTATACGATCGCCAGGTCGGGCCATCCGTATTTTGATCTGGCCTACGATTCGACGTGGAGCAGCACGAACTATCTCTGTAAGAAGATGTGTCAACCGCTGTCGGAAGTGCCTGCCGCGACGAAGAATGTGGGTACTGTCAATTATGAAGCCCTTCGATTGTCGGATATCCTGCTGGTTGAAGCGGAAGCATTGAATGAGAGCGGGCAGAGTGCGGCTGCGCTGGCGCCTTTGAACCAGGTCCGGGAGCGTGCGAGAAATTCGTATATGTATGACAGTTCATTAACCGGTTATCCTACTGTGCCGGCCGGTCTTTTGCCGGATATCGCCATCACCGATCAAACCCAGCTGCGTGCGATCATTCAAAGGGAAAGAAGATCGGAGCTGGCGTTGGAGTTTCACCGATTCTTCGACCTGATCCGGTATGGCAGTACGTATGCGACTGCCGCCCTGACGCCGGGAGCGCCCAATTTTAATTATACGGCTAATAAATGGTTCCCGCTTCCGCAAAGTGAGCGGGATGCCAATCCTAATTTGTTCAAATAGCCGGTCGCCGTTAACGCTTAAAATTAATCATCATGAACTGGATTAAATTATCAACATATCTCTCTTACGGTGTAGTCATCGCCGCTGTTTTTGGGGCAGTGAGCTCGTGCAAGAAGAATACTACGCCGGCTTCTTATGTTACGAATAAGACGGCGTTGAACGATGCCATAGATTCCCTGACGGCCGTGTATAATTCGACGGTGGACGGGACAAAGCCGGGGGATTACGCTCCTGGTGCCCGGCAGGCGCTGGATTCAGTGATTGCCCTGGCGACTTCCGTCAGCGGTTCCAATGCGTATACGCAGCAGGAGATCAACAATGCNNATGGGTTATTGGGAATTCAATGGGAATGCGATGGATAGTTCGGGTAATGGCAATAACGGGGTGCTGCAAACAGGATGGGTAGGTACGAGTGCGGCGACCGCTGTCGATGGGGGGACGCTGCCCGTCCTTGTGGCAGACCGGTTCGGCCGGCCTAACATGGCCTATTATTTCAACAACGGGGCTACGGTAAAAGTGCCTTACAACTCTGTTTTCAACGCGCAGACTTTTACCATTCTCCTGTGGTTGAAAAGGGATGGCACCAATGCGAATAACTATATGTTCTCCTTTGACCGATGGAATGGGTATAAGTTCCAGCTGCAAAGCGGCAACCTGCCTTTCCTCACGGTCAACACCAGCACGGGTGACCATGACCAGGATGACGGCGGGACGGCGATCGATTCGGCCCTCGTGTGGAGGCATGTAGCCGTCTCTTTTACGCCCGGCACGGAGAAATTTTATATCCAGGGCAAGCTGGTGAGCACGGAGACGGTGACGGGCACGCCCTTACCGATCAGCTCTGCCATCAACCTGGCGATAGGCAATGAATTGCCGAAGGAAAATTATAACCTGACGAATAGCGCCGACCCCAATTATTTTTATGGCGGGGATTATTTCATGGGCGCGCTGGATGAGGTCCGATTTTACAATACCGTGCTGACGGATGCGGAGATCCTTTCGATCTATACGGATGAGAGCAGTTTGTAACACACATATACTTCTGACATGAAAAGAAACTGGTTGATAGGAACGATGGCGCTGGCCCTGTTGGGCGGGGCCTGTAATAATAGCGGGGCGGGTGCGGGCGGCGGGGATTCCGCGGGGGCGATCGGGGGGGATTCGGCGAATGCTGCGGGGGCTCGTGCGGTTGGCGCGGATTCTGCGGGGGCTCGTGCGGGTGCGAGGCTGGTTGATGAGACGGGAGCGTTTGCCAGGTGGGCGCTCCTTCCTTTCACTAAAGTCGACAGCGTCAATCCCATCCTAACGCCGGGCAAGGGCCGTTTAGCCGATCCCATCCTGCATGAGGAGGTCTCCTGGGAAGAGAAGGACGTCTTTAACCCGGCGGCTGTCGTGAGGGGCGATACGCTGTATCTCCTTTACCGCGCGCAGGACCGCATCGGCCATCCGGCAGGCACCTCGCGGATTGGGCTGGCCAGCAGTATTGATGGGCTACACTTCTCCCGTTTGGAATCACCCGTCTTATATCCAGATAATGATGCTGAGAAAAAGTTGGAATGGGAGGGGGGATGCGAAGATCCGCGGGTAGTGGAAGACGAAAAGGGCACCTACTACATGACCTATACTGCCTTTGACGGCCGGCAGGCGCGGCTGCTGATCGCCACATCCACCGATCTGCGGCACTGGACCAAACATGGTGCGGTATTCGCCTCTGCCTATCATGGCCGATACAAAGACCTATGGTCAAAGTCCGGTTCGATCGTCAGCCGATATGAGAATGGCCATGTCATTGCCACACGTGTGGACGGTAAATACTGGATGTACTGGGGTGATCAGAATATCTGGGCGGCGACATCGGACGACCTTATCAATTGGACGCCGGTGGAAATGGCCGCGGGGGAACAACCGCCTATACCTTTACGCGGACAAGCGGTGAATATGCCGCGGCTGAAGATCGTCGTGCCGACCCGGGCGAAAAAATTCGATAGTGACCTGGTGGAGTCCGGGCCTCCGGCCATGCTGACGGACAGTGGCATTCTGCTGATCTATAACGGGCGGAATATTCCTGCCATCGGCGACAGCAGTCTTCCTGAGGGGACCTATGCCGGGGGGCAGGTATTGATGGATAGGGACGATCCGACGAGGGTGAAGCATAGGCTGGAGTGGTGCTTTATTAGGCCGGACAGACCTTATGAGATCGCAGGGCAGGTGGGCCAGGTATGTTTTCTCGAGGGGCTGGCCCATTTTCACGGCGAATGGTTGTTGTATTACGGGACGGCCGATTCGAAGATTGCGGTGGCGGTGAAACAGTAAGATGACTCCGGTTGGCCGGGGCCGCTTAGTGGACCTTCAGTATCTCCCTAAGGCGCAGATCGCGGGAAGAGGCGCCGATCATGATCTGGTAGTCGCCGGGTTCGACGACCCAGTGCAGATCCTTGTCAAGCGACTGCAGGACGGGGGTTGATAGTATAAAGGACACTTTGCGGGCCTCTCCCGGCAGCAGGTGGATCCGCTGAAATCCTTTCAGCTCGATGACCGGCCGGTCTAACGAGGAGGTCAACTGCCTGGTGTATAGCTGTACCACTTCGTCGCCTGCCCTGGTCCCGGTGTTTTTCACCGTGCAGGTTACGGTTGCNNGCAGGTTACGGTGGTGGAACCCGCGCCGACCATCACCGGCTTGTCCAACTGCAGGTCGCTGTACTCGAAATGCGTATAGCTGAGACCAAAGCCGAAGGGGAACAGCGGCAGGCCGGTCAGGTTGTTGTAATCATCCCCGCGCCCGGTAGGCTTGTGGTTGTACACCCAGGGCAGCTGTGCCTCGGAGATAGGAAAGCTGATGGGCAATCGCCCGGCGGGATCTTCGTCTCCAAACAGCACGGAAGCTACGGCGTGACCGCCTTCCTCACCGGGGTACCACACATCTGCTATGGCCTGCGCCTTATCCAGCCAGGAAGACATGGTAATGGCGCTGCCTCCCACCAATAATACTACCACAGGCTTGCCGGTGGCGGCGATGCGTTGGATCAATTCTTCCTGGTGACCGGGCAGGGCTAGTGATGCTCTATCCTGGAATTCACCTTCTTTAATACCGGCGACCACTATGGCTACGTCAGCTTTTTTGGCTGCTGCCGCGGCTTCGTCGATTTTGGCCTGCCAGTCATCTTCCGTATCTACAGTCCAGATCAATTTCAGGTGTGCATTGCCTACGGGTTCAAAAAATTCTACCCTGATGGCATAGTCATGTCCTTTCTCGAAGGAGAATTCGGTTAGCCGTGTGCTATAGGTTTGCTTTTTCCAGTTGTCGATCACGAGTCGGTCATCCAAATAGAGCCTGTAGCCGTCGTCTCCATCCAGGCCGATCCGGTAGCGGCCGGTCCGGGGGGCACGCAGGGTGCCTGTCCACCGGACAGAATAAAAATCATGGTTGATCTCCGGTGCGGGGGCCGACAGTGTCCATTGGAAATTGATGACCTTGTCGACTCTTGTCACTGCCGGAGGACCGGAAAGGGTAAGGTTGTTGAAATACGCTCCGGTGAGGTTGAGGGCGTCTGCAGGGATGACCGTCCATTCGCGGCTTTCTCTTCCGCAACCCGGGGCATAGGATATTTGTGCGGTTGCTCCTGCCCGTTGTCGGATGCCGTCAAGGATGCTGATTTTTCCATTACCCGGCCCGCTGTAACCGCCGAGTCTGCCCTCGGCGGCATCGACGCCGATCACGGCGATGGAATGGATCTTCTGATCGAGGGGCAGCGCGCTGTTCTCATTTTTCAGCAGAACGATGGATTCCACGGCTGTCTTCCTGGCCAGGGCTTTATGGGTGCTTGTATCGCCCCATTTTTTGCCATC
>PMUF01000552.1 GCA_003167015.1 Chitinophagaceae bacterium
GCCGGGGGCTGAGGCGGGTGGACTGCGACCCGAGCCGGGGGCTGAGGCGGGTGGACTGCGACCCGAGCCGGTTGAGCTGGTGATTGGCATCGGGGCCGGGCTCTGCGGCTGGGATGCGCCGATCTTATATGTAGAACTGCCGAAGAATGAAATTCAATATCGGATGAGGGCGGGGAGTGCGGGAAATTTGGGAGTTCCGATACGAGAAGAAATGCCGGCGGAGATGTATAAACGCTATTACTTCGTGGACTGGATAGTGCTGAACCGGCACCGGCAGCAGATCAAATCCCGGATCGCCGCCGTGGCTGACGGCCAGTGGGGGGATGATATCCACTGGATGTTCGCTTCTTCGGTACGAAAGGGACTCGAAAATATGTCCCACAATCTGATCCGGGCAAGACCCTGGTTCGAGCCGGGGGTCTGGGGCGGCCAATGGATGAAGGCACATATTCCGACACTCAACCAGGAGGAGATCAACTACGCATGGTCGTTTGAATTGATCGCTCCCGAAAATGGACTGTTATTCGAAAGCGATGGTTACCTGCAGGAGATCTCCTGGGACTGGCTGATGGAGCATGATGCCGGGGCAGTCCTGGGGCGGGATGCGGAGCGGTTCGGACTCGAATTCCCCATCCGCTTTGACTTTTTGGACACCTATAACGGGGGCAACCTGTCGATCCAGTGTCATCCTTCACCGGACTATATCCAACAGCAGTTCGGGGAAACGATCACGCAGGACGAGACCTACTATATCCTGGACTGTACCCCTGATGCCGGCGTGTACCTCGGCTTCCACGACGATATCGACCCGGCCATCTTCCGGGCTGATCTGGAACACAGCCAGGTTGCCGGCGAGGCCATCGACATCCAGCAGTATGTCATGCGTCTGCCGTCGGAAAAACATGCGCTGTATCTCATTCCCCATTGCACGGTGCACGGCGCGGGCAAGAATAACCTCGTGCTGGAGATCAGCGCCACCCCCTACATCTTCACTTTCAAAATGTATGACTGGATGCGGCTGGATCTGAATGATGCGCCGCGGCCGATCAATATCGAGCATGCCTTCCATAATCTTGATTTTAGCCGTCGCGGCCGACAGGTGAGGGAAGAACTTGTGTCTAAGCCGGTAGTGCTGAGGAGCGGCGGGGGAGGCGAAAACGGCGCGGGGGGCGACGAGAGAAAGGACGGCGACGTGCAAATCGAATTACTGCCGACGCATGAGCAGCATTTTTATGCTATTCACCGGATCAGCTTTTTACGCAAGGCTGTGATCCGGACTGAAGGACAATGTCATCTGCTGATGCTGGTCGAAGGAAGATCTATCACTGTAAAGACTAAACGCGGAAGTCAATATCACGTCCACTATGCGGAAACTTTCGTACTGCCTGCGGCCGCGGAAGAGTACGAACTGATCAATCATTATGAGGAACCTGTAAAACTTATCAAGGCCTTCATTAAGACACCATAAACAATTAAATATGAGACAATTACACGATTGCTGGGACGCCATGCGCCCCGGGAGGGGGCATTGTTTGCCGCCTGCTAAAAAAACCAGACATTATCGTCCCGCACAAAGCGGGAGGACCTTATGGCTGATCCTGCTGTTCAGTCTATCCTTCGGGCTAATGACTACGCCCTTCGGAGCAAATGCACAGACCCATACCATCACCGGCCGCGTTTTGGATGAAGGCGGCAAACCCATGCCGAATGTCTCTGTCACCTTCAAAGGAGCCTCCGGCGGATCGACCACCGACGAATACGGCAATTACAAACTGATAATCGACGGCAGGGTACACACACTTATTTTTTCCTCCGTCGGCTATGCGACCCGTGAAGTCAACGTAGGTCAGGCCGGCACAGTGATGCTGATGACGGAGAAAGCGGCAATAGACTCCGTCGTTGTCGTCGGTTACGGAACGATGAAAAAAGCCGATGTGACAGGATCGGTGGCCAGCGTGAGAGGCAGCGATATCACTTCACAGCCGATCACGAACGTGCTGGAAGGGCTGCAGGGACGTGTGGGCGGCGTCGATATCGCTCTCAATTCGGGCGCCCCGGGCGGCCTTGCCTCTGTGATCATTCGCGGTATCGGGTCCATCAACTCCTCCACCGACCCGCTGTATGTCGTGGACGGGGTGGCGATGGAGAATATTCAATTTCTCAATCCTTATGATATTCAAAATGTAGAAGTGCTGAAAGATGCCAGTTCTACCTCCATTTACGGGGCACGCGGATCAAACGGCGTCATCCTCATCACCACCAAACGCGGCGCCAGTTCCAAAGGGGTCGTCATCTCCTATGACGATGCCGTCAGTGAAGGTCGCCTGGAACACCATATCCCCGTACTGAATTCCAAGGAATTCCTGCAAGTACAGGAAGGCGGCATGGCCAACAACTATATCTGGGGTGCGCCACCGAGGACGATCAACCTGACGGATACCCGTCTTTTCAACACCGACGGAACGCCGATTTATAACACAGACTGGCAAAAGGAGGTTACCCGGACGGCCACCTCGAACAATCACGAACTGTCGATCCAGCAGCGGGGGGAGAACTCCTCTACGGGCATTTTCATGAACTACACCTATAACCAGGGGATCATGATCAATTCCGACCTGCGGCGCTATAACCTTCGCTTCACGAACGATACGAAACTGGCCAAATGGGCGGATTTCGGCATCAATGCGCTGATCAACTCTTCCAAGGAAAATGAAGTGGATCCCTCTACCGGCGGCAATACGCCTACCCGGACGATGATCGAGTTGCCCCCCATTTTCCCGGTAAAATTGGACGGCGCCTGGGTGAACAACCAGCTCTCCTCTACCTTCTCCTATCTCGACCCCGCCGAAAATCCGGTGAAGATACTGCAGCAGCAGATACATCTGAATGACCGGCAGCAGATCTTCGGGAATATATTCTTCGATTTTCATTTCACGCCCGACCTGGATTTGAAGACACAGTTCGGTGTCGATCTGCAGGACGACCTGTATGATCAGTATTCACCCAGCGATCTGCTGAATATTTCCGAAAACCAGAAAGGTGTGGCGTCCATCGAATCCGAGCAATACCGGTACTGGCAGCAGGAGAACTACCTGACCTATAAAAAGCAATTCGGCCTCAGCCATATCAATGCAGTATTGGGCGCCAGCTGGCAGGAGTCGATCGATCAGACGCTGACGGGATCGACGCAATATTTTTCGGATGACTATTACCAGGAATTCAACCTGGCTGCGGGTGCGCAACCCAATTCCCCGGCGAGCAATTATGTCAAATGGACGATCAACTCTTACTTTGCGCGGATCGGCTACACGTATAATGACAAATTCCTGCTGACGCTGACAGGGAGGGATGATGGGTCGTCGAGATTTGGGGCAGATAATAAATACGCTTTGTTTCCGTCGGTGGGGGCAGGCTATGTCATCTCGAAAGAAAACTTTATGCGGGCCATTCCTGCCATCGATCACCTGAAGCTCAGGGCCAGCTATGGGGTGACGGGCAACACAGAAATCGGCAGTTATCAGTCACTGGCGACGATCTCCAGTAGTACGACCCTGCTGGATGGTAGTCGTGCGGCCTCTTCCTATATCAACGGGCTGGCGAATCCCAACCTGAAGTGGGAAAGGACGGCGCAGACGGACATCGGATTCGAGCTGCAAATGTTTAACAACCGGGTGTCACTGGAGCCCGACTATTACTACAAGAAAACGACTAACCTGCTGTTGAATAACCCGATCCCTCAGTCGGCGGGATTTAACGGGGTGCTGTCGAATATTGGCAGCATGTCGAACCGGGGGGTAGACATCGTACTGTCGACGAGGAATATCGAGACGAAGAACTTCTCGTGGTCGACCAGTTTTACGGCCAACTTCAATAAGAATAAGGTCCTGTCACTGGGCACGAACAACTCCGATATCTTCCCCGGGCCGATGTGGGGGCCGGTATCGAATGGGTTTACGATCCTGCGGGTAGGACATGCGGCGGGTTCCTTCTATGGCTACAAGCGGCTGGGTACTTACAGTACGACGGAGGTCGAGGACAGCCTGGGAGCGAATCCCAGCTTCCCCTACAAGGCGGGGGAAGAAAAGGAATCAGCGAATGAATATATCCTCGGACATGGCTCGCCCAACTGGAACGGCAGCTTTGTCAACAATTTCCGGTACAAAAACTTCGATCTGTTGGTCGACCTGCAATACTCGCAGGGGGCGAGCATTGCGCAGGCCTTCCTCTTCTCTTCGGAGGACAGGACGGGTTATAGCAATTCATTGAAAACTGTGCTGAATGCGTGGACGCCGACGAACCAGAATACGATGATACAACAGTTGAGGTTCGCTCCGGACGCCGGGCAGCAATCTGTATTCGACACGCACTGGGTGGCTAATGGCAGCTTTATCCGGGGCCGCAATATCCAGCTGGGCTATAGCCTGAATCAACAGGCGTTGAGCGCGTGGAAGATCAAGCGCCTGCGAGTCTATATCAGTTCGCAGAACCTGTTCCTCATCAAATCGCCGACCTATCACGGCTATGATCCGCAGAGTGTCTCATGGAATACGCCGGGTGCGCCGCCTTTCGGGCAGAACATCGAATTCTATCAATATCCCAAGGCACGGACGTTCACGGCCGGCCTAAGTATGAATTTTTAATTACCGATACCATATAACATACACATATGAAAAATATAATCATTTTTAGCGGATTGCTGCTGGCCGTCCTGGGGTTGGGTTCCTGCAAGAAATTTTTGCAGGAGAATCCCAAGAGCGAACAGCCGGTGAGCGCTTACTTCCAGACGATCGACCAGGTGCAGAGCGCGGTCAATTATCTTTACAATGTGGCGGAGGGTCCCAACAGCCTGTTCAATGTGGGCGGGTTATATGATGGGACGTACAGCTTCGTGTTCGACAACCTGTCCGGGCTGGCGAACAATCTTGTCGCGCAGAATCCGAGTATCCCGTATTTTGCTTCGCTGACATTTACGGCGGAAAATGCCAATGGCTATCTCGATCCGCTGTGGGCCCAACTGTACAGCAATATTGCCAGCGCCAATACGATCATCACCAATACGACGAGCAATACGGCGATCAGCAGCACGGATGCCGCTCCCTTATTGGCCACAGCCCGTTACTTCCGTGCCATGGACTACTATTACCTGGTGCGGATTTTCGGAGCCGTACCGCTGGTATTACAGCCCTATACTTCGCTGAACAACCTGGATGTGACGCGTACGTCGATAGACTCCGTCTATTCGGCGATAGAAAGCGATCTGAACTGGGCCATCACTAACGGATCGCTGGCTGATAAGCCAATGGGCGGCAATGGCAACCAGGTGTCCAAGGGAACGGCGGAGACTTTATTGGCGGAGGTGTACCTGACGGCGGCGGGCTATCCTTTGCAGCAGGGACAGGCTGCCTATACGCAGGCGCTGGCTACGGCGACGGCGGTGCTGAACAGTACGGGCGGGTATGCATTGTTCGATAATTCCGGCGGGACGACGCCATTCGACAAGCTGCGGCTTACAAGTTATGACGGGGGAACCGAGTATATGTACTTTGTGGAATACAATTCCGCGATCCAGCAGTCTGCCTATCCGGAGTACAGCATTCCGAATACCTTCCCCCTGCCCATCCCCAATTCTCCTGTCCAGGTAGCATATACGCTGATGGAACAGGTCTGGACCCCGTCGACGGTTTTGCTGGGCATGTATGACAGTGTGAATGATATCCGGCGGCATGAGAAGCAGTTCTTTAGCAGTTCTTTTAACTATAATAGCACCGCTACGGGCCTGCCGGTGTCGATACCTTATAATGTATTTATGCCTTATCGCTGGTATGACAGCGTGGCCATCTTCCAGACGGCGGATTCGGGCAAGTATACCGCTGTGTACCGGTTGGCGGATGTGTACCTGATCGCGGCAGAGGCTGCCAATGCATTGGGGCAGGATCCAACGCCCTATCTGACGCCGATCTTGAACCGGGCGTATGTGACGCCGCCCGCGATACCTGCCGATCAGGCGGGGCGGATGACGCTGATCCTGGCGGAGCGGTACCGGGAGTTGGCGATGGAGGGGCATTTCTGGTTCGATATGATCCGTACGCGGCTGTACCCGGATGTAACGACACCGGGTACTGTGACGTTCTCTTCGCTGGTGGGCCATTCGAATGGCCGGGGGCGGAGCTTTACGAGTACCGAACTGTTGTTGCCGGTGCCGCCGACGGAGATCCAGCGTGATCCGAATTTGACGCAGAATCCGGGGTACTGACGGTGTGACCGCCCCAGCGAGACAGTTCGGCAAGATCTGCGGCCGGGCGGGCGGGCCGCTAATGATTCATTACTTCAAATTCTATACTTTCGTGATGATGAAAAAAAATCTAACGTATGCTTTACTGGCGCTGTTGCCGTTGGCTGCGGCCAGCCAGACCCAGGGGCCTTCTGCCCTGGTCTTTAAGAGCAGCAAGGGGTTACCGTTCATTGCTATTGATGGCGGACGGGAATACCAGGCGGCGGAGTTGACCATTGCCAACAGCGGCGATTCGACCCAGGTATCGGTGCGGATAGCAGGGGTGGCTGATCAGGTGATTGGAGTAGGCCATGGTGACCGGACAGTAGAGATCCGAGTGCCGGAAGTGTCGGCTGATTCGACTGTGGATGTGGCGCTGGCGTGGGGTGCGGGCGCCGCGACTGGTAGGGTGGCTGCCGTGAGAGTGGACCTACACCCGGTTCGAAAGATGACCATCTATATCCTGCCGCATTCACATAACGATATAGGATATACGGAGATACAGACAAAGGTCGAGGTTAAGCAGATGAACAACTTTCTCACAGGTATCGAGTATGCCCGGCGGACGAAGGACTACCCGGAAGGGGCCCGCTTTGTCTGGAACCTGGAGGGATTATATGCTGCCGATCTTTATCTGCACCGGATGAATGAGGATCAGAAGAAGGCGTTCTTTTCTGCGGTCAGGGATGGCAGTGTAGCCCTCAACGGAATGTATCTGAATACGCTGACTGGTTTATGCCGGCCGGAAGAACTGCTGCAGCTGTTCCATTATTCCACAACGTTGTCACAGCAGTGTGGCGTGACCACCGATGCCGCTATGATCAGCGATGTGCCGGGGTATACCTGGGGGACCGTGGCTGCTATGGCGCAGGCCGGAATCAAATATTTCTCTGCGGCGCCGAATTTTTTCGACCGGATCGGGAATATCCTCCACCTGTTGCAGGATATTCCCGATCCGGTCGA
>PMUF01000405.1 GCA_003167015.1 Chitinophagaceae bacterium
TTGATACAGGCGATCAGCAGGACAAAAACGCCGACGATCGAAAAGATATAAACGTTCGTAATATTACCCGTCTTCGAACCGTCCCTGGTGCTATAGAGATAAACGCTTTTGAGCGGTTCGAGCAGCAATGTAACCTGCTCCTTATCCCGGCGCATTCGCGAACCATCCATCTTTTCCAGGAAAGCAGGCAGCTTGGCCTGGAAGGCAGCGGCATTGACTCCCGGTTTGAGCAGCACATACCCGGAGGGCCCGTAGTTATCCCACTGATCATCCATTCCCCGGTTCATCCGCTGGCTCATGGTATTCATAGACAGGATAATGTTCGCCTTGATCTGGGAGTTTTCGGGGATGTCTTTCATCACTCCCGTTACCGTTGCATTGAATTTGACCCTCGTCAGCGTCAGCGATTGCCCGATCGGATTGGCATCCCCGAAGTATTTTTTGGCCGTTGTTTCCGTCAATACGATGCTGAAAGGGTCTTTCAGCGCAGTCCGGGGGTTTCCCTTGACAAGCGGGAAATCGAATACCTTAAAGAAATCAGAGTCCGCCATCGCGACATCATACTCCATGAAACTCTTATCACCCTTATAGACCAGCCAGCTGTCACCCGTACCGACCCGCACCGCTGTTTCCACTTCCTGTAATTCGCCGGGCATGTGCGGCACAACTGCCATGGAAGGACTGGAGGTATGCAGCGTTTCCGTGGGCATCTTCAGGTCGGTCACGATGCGATAGATCCTGTCCGCCTTGCTATGCATATTATCATAGCTCAGCTCGAAACGGATATACAAAAAGATGAGAAAAAAGGCTACCATGCCCATCGTCAGCCCGATGATATTCAGCAGGGAGAAGCCCTTATGCCGCCAGAGATTGCGGAAGGCTATACGCAGATAATTTTTGAACATATTCGAAGGTTTATTATTCCGATCTTAAGCTCACCACCGGGTTCATCAAGGCTGCCCTGATGGCCTGAAGGCTAATCGTTAACAACGCAATCAAAAAAGCCGCCACTCCCGCCGTCAAAAATATCCACCAGGCGCCCAATATGCTGATCCGGTAGGCAAAACCATCCAGCCAGCCTTTCATCAGGAAGAAAGCAACCGGCGTCGCAATCAAAAAAGCAATGCCCACCAGCATCAGGAAGTCTTTCGACAGCAGCCCTACGATACCCCCCACGCTCGCCCCCAATACCTTTCGCACGCCGATCTCTTTGGTACGCTGCAAGGTGCTGTAGGAAGCCAGCCCCAACAGCCCCAGGCAGGAAATGAAAATGGCCAGCACGGCAAAATACAGGAAGAGCTTACCAAAACGATCTTCCGCCCGGTATTGCCGGTCGAACATCTCATCGACAAAAAAGTAGCTGAATGGCCGGTAAGGAATGATCGTGTGCCACGACCGTTCGATAGCCGCAATCGTCTTCTTCAGATCCTTCGTCTGCACTTTCACCGAGATCAGGTTACAGTCATCCGGCTCGATCCGCATCGACAGCGGCCTGATCACCTGCTGTAAACTTTGGTAGTGAAAGTCTTTGACGACCCCGATGATCTTCCCCTTCCGCCCCCACTGTGAAAAGTCCCTGCCGAGCGCATCTTGCGGCGAATGATAGCCCAGCATGCGGACCGCGGCCTCATTCAGGATCAGGGCCTGTATCGTATCTGCCCCGAAGGCTCTCGAGAATGCCCGGCCCGCCACCAGCTTCACCTGGTATTGCGGGATATAGTCGAAATCGACAAAGAAGAGATCGGGACTGCAAACCTGCATTTCCCCTTTCTGGTTTTGGATAATAGAATACGCGTTCATTGCCCCGCTGCCGGGCGTACTGGAGGACATCGCCACGGAGGTCACCCCCGGCAGCCGCCGGATATCCTCCTTCAACGCCTTCCGGTGATCGTCCCCATGTGTGTCCAGCACCAGCTCCTGGTCTTTACTGAACCCCAGCTCCTGGTGCCGCATAAAGTTGAGTTGAAAACCCACCAGCAAGGTGGCGACGATCAGCCCGATGGAGATCGTGAACTGCGAGATCACCAGCCCCTTCCGCAGCAGCATCCCCCGGTTGCCGGTTGCAAAACGTCCCTTGAGCACAACGATCGGTTGAAAACCCGACAGCACCAGCGCCGGATAAATGCCTGCCAGCAAACCGATCCCCACGCCAATTGCCAGCAGCGTAAGCATATAGCCTGGGTGATTGAATATCCCGGTGCTGATCGTTTTCCCTGCCAGGAAATTGAAGCTGGGGAGGAGCACCGCACACAGTCCTACCGACAGCACGAACGCGATCAGACAGAGGATCACCGATTCACCCAGGAACTGTCTCGTCAGCTGCTGCCGCTCCGCGCCGATCACCTTCCGGATGCCGACCTCTCGCGCCCGCTCCGTCGACCTCGCTGTGGTGAGATTGACAAAATTGATCCCCGCGATCAGCAGGATGAAAATACCCACGATACTGAAAACATATACATTGGTCAGGCTGCCGGTCACCGTTCCGCCCCGCGTGGACCGCAGGTACACATCCTTCAATGGCTCGAGGATGTACGTATAGGTCTGGTTATTCTCCTTCATCATCTTGTCGATATGATTTACAAGGAAAGCCGGGAATTTCTTTTGCAGCGCCTGCGCATTCGTGTTGGGTTTCAGCAGGAAATAGGAAAAGACACCAAAGCCGCCCCAATTTTGATCCCGGGAGGAATCCCCCCGGCCCGTATACATCGCCACCAGCATGTCCTCCTTCAGCTCTGTATTCTCCGGCATATCCTTCATGATCCCCGTAACCGTCGCCTGATAGTTCTGATCCGAAAGGATCAGGTGCTGGCCCATCGGATCGGCAGATCCAAAATATTTCTTGGCGGCTGTCTCAGACAGTACGACGTCCCAGGGCTGACTCAACGCCGTCACCGGGTCGCCTTTCAGCAGCGGAAAATCAAAGATCTCGAAGAAGGTCGAATCCGCGAAGGCCATATTTTCTTCCTGGATTTTCACATCCCCCCGCCGGACCAGGATGTTGTCCGGACCGAACCTGACCTGCTTCTCGATCTCCGGAAAATCCCGTTTCGCAGCCACCGGCATCGCCGGCGCGGCGTCGCTCAAATGCAGGACCTCCGTCGGATTGTTGATATCCGTGACGACCCGATAAATGCGGTTGCCCTTTGAGTGGAAGTCATCATAGCTCAGCTCGAACTTAACGTATAGAAAGACAAGGAAACAGGCTGACATGCCGATCGTCAGGCCCATGATGTTCAGAAAGGAAAAACCCTTGTGCCGCCAGAGATTACGGAAGGCTGTGCGCAGATAATTTTTGAGCATAAGTTGATTTTGAGCATGAACGCGGCGTCAACCGGATCCGGGGACTATATGCCGCCGCGCGTCCTAAAAGACCCGGGTCCCCGGAAAATGTTGCATCTCTGTCTCTATTCGCTTCTTAAACTTTTTACCGGGTTGATCAGCGCCGCCTTGATCGCTTGCCAGCTCACCGTTGCCAGCGCAATGGCCAGCGCCGCCACACCCGCCAGCACGAATATCCACCAGTACCCGCTGATCCGATAGGCAAAACCGCTAAGCCATCCGTGGACAAAGAACCAGGACAGGGGTGCTGCCACCAGGAAGGCCCAGCCCACCAGCACCAGGAAATCCCGCGATAACAGGTATACGATATTCCCCACCGAAGCGCCAACCACCTTCCGGACCCCTACCTCTTTTGTCCGAAGGACTATACTATAGGCCGCCAGCCCCATCAGCCCCAGACAGCTGATAAAGATCGCCAGGACGGCGAAATTCAGGAACAGCTGCCCGAAATGCTGTTCGCTCCGGTATTGCCGGTCAAAAAATTCATCCAGGAAGAAATAGCTGAACGGCCGGGATGGAAGGATTTGCTTCCATTTGGCCTCCACGGCGGCCAGGGTCTGCGGCACCCGGTGTCCATCGATCGTAGCGCAGATCAGATCGCAGCCGCGCGGCTCCACGCGTATCGTCAGCCCCCTGATCGGATCCTGGAGTGACCGGAGATGAAAATCCCTGACAACCCCAATGATCATACCCGATTGGCCGAACTGGTTGAAGTGTTTTCCGATCGCCTGCTCCGGCGATGTATAACCCAGCTCCTTAACTGCTGTTTCGTTGATAATCATCGCCTGAGAACTGTCTGTGCGGAATGCCCGGGAGAAATCCCGGCCCGTGGCGATCTTCATGCCCATCTGGCTCAGGTAGTCATAATCCCCGAAATAAACGACAAGGTTGGCCGGCTGCATCTCTCCCCGCTGGTTTTCGATCTGACACCCTTGACGAAAATCAAACATCCCGGGCACATTGCTGGCTAACGTATTCGATAAC
>PMUF01000413.1 GCA_003167015.1 Chitinophagaceae bacterium
ATCACCCAGCATATCGGCGCCTACCAGGTGACGACCGCTACCGGAAAAAGGATCACCTTCCTCGATACACCCGGTCACGAAGCATTTACCGCCATGCGCGCCCGCGGCGCCAAAGCCGCCGATGTGGCAGTGATCGTCGTTGCCGCGGATGACGCCGTGATGCCGCAAACCAAAGAAGCTATCTCTCATGCACAGGCTGCCGGCCTGCCCATGGTCTTTGCCATCAATAAAATTGACAGGGACGGAGCCAACCCGGAAAAGATCAAGGAACAGCTGGCAGGGATGAATATCCTCGTCGAAGACTGGGGTGGAAAATTTCAGTCCCAGGAAATTTCGGCTAAAAAGGGACTCAATATTGACCTGCTGCTGGAAAAGATCGGTCTGGAGGCAGAACTGCTCGACCTGAAAGCGAATCCCGAACGGGAAGCCACCGGCAGCGTCATCGAGGCCTCCCTCGATAAAGGCCGAGGCTATGTCGCTACTGTCCTGGTACAGAGCGGTACGCTGCACAATGGAGACCTGGTCGTTTCAGGACAATATTTCGGTCGCGTCAAGGCCATGTTCAACGAAAGGAATAAACGCATCGAAGATGCGCCGCCTTCCTCACCCGTTCTGCTGCTGGGCCTCAATGGGGCGCCACAGGCCGGTGAAAAGTTCAAGGTATACGCCGATGAAAGCGAGGCCAAGGAAGTAGCCAACCGGCGCGGCCAGATCCTTCGCGAACAAGGCATCCGCACCAAAAAACATATCACCCTCGATGAAATCGGCCGCCGGCTCGCCCTGGGTAACTTTAAGGAGCTCAATCTCATCATCAAAGGTGATGTGGACGGTTCCGTCGAAGCCCTCAGTGACTCCCTGCAGAAACTCTCTACCGAAGAGATTGCCGTCCGTGTGGTACATAAGGCAGTGGGCGCCATCACCGAGAGCGACGTGCTGCTGGCTACCGCCTCCGACGCCGTCATCGTCGGGTTTAACGTCCGGCCCAGCTCCCAGGCATCCAAGCTCGCGGAGAGCGAAGGCGTGGAAATCAAGACCTACTCTATCATCTATAATGCCATTGAAGAGGTCAAGAGCGCCATGGAAGGTCTGCTCGAGCCCAAAATGGTCGAGAAAGTCGTGGCCAACGTTGAAGTACGGAATGTCTTCAAGTTCGACAAGGCGACCGTCGCCGGTTGCTTTGTACTCGATGGAAAGATCTACCGCAACGCCAAGATCCGGCTGGTTCGCGATGGCATCGTGATCTATCCTATCGGGGAAGGCGCATCCGCGGAACTGGCTTCGCTCAAGCGGTTCAAGGACGATGTGAAGGAAGTCCCGTCCAGCATGGAGTGTGGGTTGACGATCAAGAATTATAATGACATCCATGTAGGGGATATTGTAGAAGCGTATGAAGAGGAAGAAGTAAAACGCACCCTCTAATCTTTTGTTAAATACCCCCACACAGGGGTATTTAACATTTATCCAATATAATTTAGTAGTATGAAGTATCTCGTCTTACCTGCCCTTTTCTTTATGACGACCGCCGGCTTCGCGCAGCAAAAAGTAGTAGCCGATAAAATTGCCGGTATCGTAGGCGATAAGATCATTCTGAAATCGGAATTATCCACCGCCATCGCCGACATGCAACGCAATTCCGGCGGCGCTGATCTCAAAGGGGTCGATGAGTGCAGCATCCTCGATAATATGCTCATCCAAAAGGCGCTCGTCGTGCAGGCGGAAAAAGACTCCCTGCCGGTCAGCGATGAAGAAGTAGAGGCCGAAGTGGATCAGCGTATCCGCTATTTCATTCAGCTCTATGGTGGAAAAGACGCTTTCGAGCAGATCGCCCAAAGGACGGTATACCAGGCCAAACAGGATTTTATGGCCCCCATTCGCGAACAGCGCCTGGCCTCGGCCATGCGCGCCAAGATCGTGGAAGACGTCAAGATCACCCCGACAGAAGTAAAGGAATTTTACGACAAGATCCCGGCCGATAAACGCATCTTTTATGAATCCCAGATGCAGCTCAACGAAATCGTCCTCTATCCCAAAGCCAGCCGCGATATCGAAAAACTGGCCTACGACGATCTCAATGAGTATAAACAGCAGGTAGAGTCCGGTCAGCGCAAATTCGAATCCCTCGCCCAGATCTATTCGGATGACCCGGGAAGCAAGGACAAAGGCGGCGAAATGGAATTGAACCGCAATGACAGCAAAATGTGGGACCCCGTCTTCTTCTCCACCGCCTTCCGGCTGAAAGAAGGCCAGGTATCTTCAGTCATCAAGAGCAAATACGGTTATCATATCATCCAGCTCGTCAGCCGTAATGGCGACGATATCGTCGTCAGGCATATCCTCCGGATACCCCAGATAACGGATGCGGAAGTCGTGGAGTCCACGGCCAAGCTCGATTCGATCCGCGCCATGCTGCAGGCCGGCCAAATGGGTTTCGGTGAGGCCGTCGGTAAATACAGCGATGACGATAACGCTAAGTCCACCGCAGGCCAGATCATGGGCAAAAACGGCAGCACTTTCCTCACGATCTCCGATCTGGATAAGGATATGGTACTCATGTTGAAAGATCAGAACCTCAAACCCGGCGAATATTCCAAACCCGTCGTCTTCACTGACGAAAGAGGGAAAAAAGGCGTCCGGCTCGTATACATGGTGTCCAAAAGCGAACCCCACCGCGAAAATCTCCACGACGATTATAACTGGATCGCCCAACGTGCCCTCGACGAAAAAAAGAATGCCGCACTGGAAAAATGGTTTATCCAAAAAATTCCTACGCTGTACGTTATGATCGACGGAGAATACAAGAATTGCAGCAACCTCACGAAATGGGAAGGTAATGCGGCAACAGCCGGTAATTAATTTAGGTATTAACACTTAAGGGGGTCGAAATAACATATTATTTAGGAGAGTATACCCGCTTCTTTAGTAATTTGATAGCGCAATATCTAAATTTAATATGCTAAGTAGCGCCCTAAAGTCCGTGCCTACGACGCCGCCATTCAGACAACCTTATTTTATGGATATAGCCCCCGATGGGGTCATCCTATCCACTTGTGCGCGGTTTGCTGCCCTGCTGAAAAAGAGGGATATCGCCGATTTTCTGGGGAGTCATTTTTCAGTGATATTTTCCCGGATTGGGAAAATAGATCCCCCCATCTCCTCTGATCTGTTCAGGCACGGCCTGTCTAAAACAATCGATCTCTCCATTCAATGGCCNNGAAGACAGGATCGTGTATTGGAACGAGATAGCAGAAAAGTTCTATGGTATTCCTTCCCACTTAGCGCTAGGGCAACCCCACCGACAGCTGATTCCCTACCGATACGTCAATACGACCGAGCGGGACGTATATCAAACACTCTGTGCAACAGGATATTGGGAAGGTGAAACGACTTATGTTTCCGGGGACGGAAAAAAATCGTACCTTATTAGCGTTATTAATTATGTAAGGGATAGCAACCGGCGATTGACCGGCGTCATGATCCTCCATAAGGATATTACGGAGGTCAGAGAGGCAGCATTGGAAAAGGAGAGGGTCGAATGTCAATTACAGCAATGTTCACAACAGATCTCGGGCATCCTGGAAAGTATAACCGACGGTTTTTTTGTGATCGATCAGCAGTTCACGGTGCAACTTTGGAATCATGAGGCAGAGAGGATCACCCATATCCCTGCTATAGATATAGTAGGCAAATCGATCTGGGAGAAATTGCCTGAATGGGCCGATACCGAAATCGGGCAATCCTTTCACAAAGCCTTCAAAAAGAAAATGACGGTCACTCTTGAACAATACCACGATCGCTCAGACCACTGGCTGGAAATGAGCCTTTATCCCTCCGACCAGGGTATGTTCGCTTATTTCAGGGACGTGACCCTCCGCAAGAAACAGGAGGCCCTGCTGGCCCTGGAAAAGAAAGTGCTGGAGATGAATACCGGTCAACGCATGCTTTTGAAGCCTCTCCTTAATTTCTTCCTCAAAGGCATCCAAAAAATATTTCCGGGTATGTACTGCATGGTGCTGACGTTGGACGAAGACGGTTACAGCGTTCGGCTGCTCTCCGCCCCCGGCCTGCCGGCTATCTATGCACATGCCATCGACGGCCTTCCGATCGGTCCCAACGCCGGCAGCTGCGGCACAGCCATGTATCGCAAAAAAACGGTTATCGTCAGCGATATCGCTACCGATCCCCTCTGGACCGGACATAGCGACCTGGCCCTTCAGTTCGGACTTCGGGCCTGCTGGTCTATACCGGTCATGGACGACCGTGATGAAGTCCTCGCGGCGTTCAGCGTATATTATACAACGGTGAAAGCACCCACTAACGCCGAAATGGATATTTTCGAACGGGTAGCTAATCTTGTTACGATCATTATAGAGAGCAAAAAGACAGAAGAAAAATTGCTGCAGCTGGAATTGAACAAACAAAAGCTGCTTGCCCAGGCCATGATCGACGTCCAGGAAAAGGAACGGGCAGAGATCGGCAAGGAACTGCACGATAATATCAACCAGATCCTTTCTACGACTAAGCTGTACCTGGAACTGGCCAAGAGCGATGACAAGGAAAGGCTCAGCCTCATCAGCCGCAGCGCCAGCAATATTCACAATGCCATCCGCGAGATCCGGAATATCTCCCGGTCCCTCGTCCCCGCCAGTATCGGCGACCTCGGCCTTATGGACTCGCTGGTCGACCTGGTGGAGAGCGTACAGGTCACCCGGACCATCCAGGTCAATTTCAGGTCCGTCGGAAACTTTGATGAAAGGCTTAGCGACAATACCAAACTGATGATCTTCCGGATCATCCAGGAACAGGTTAATAATGTCCTTCGGCATTCCGGCGCCCGTAACCTGCTGATCGAGCTCACCCTGGAAGAGACGACCGGCAGGATCGAGCTTAACATGACTGACGATGGAAAGGGATTCAATCCCGAAAAGGTCAGGAAAAAAGGCCTCGGCCTTTCTAATATCCGTAGCCGGGCAGACCTCTTTGGCGGGAAGGTAACGATCCAATCCGCCCCTGGCCACGGATGCAAATTAAGAGTTCAAGTCCCTGTAGCATAACCAAAATCTTAAAACAATCCTATATGAGCAAGATCAATATCTTAATTGCTGACGACCACAAATTGATCCGGGAGACGTGGAGCTATATTCTCAATAGCGACGCCCGATTCCAGGTCATAGGCGAATGCGGAGATGCACAGGAGGCAGTGGAACTCGCCAGGACCAAACGCCCTCACGTCGTCCTGATGGATATAAATATGACCCCTTTTTCCGGTCTCGAAGCTACCCAGCGGATCAGGAAGATCTCGCCCGGATCGAAAGTCATCGGCGTATCCATGCACTCCCAGCCCGCTTATGCCAAGAAGATGCTCCAGATGGGCGCCCGCGGCTATGTGACCAAGAACTCCTCCAAGGAAGAAATGATCAAAGCCATCCTTGAAGTCAACCATGGTAATAAATATATCTGCGACGAAATCAAGAACATTATCTCCGAACAGCTATTGGACGAAAAAGAAGATTCGCCAAATATTAATGCATTGACGGAGAGAGAGATGCAAATCATCAATTTTATCAAAGAAGGCTTGTCTTCCAAAGAGATCGCTACCAGCCTCAATATCTCCCTTAAAACCGTCGAAGTCCACCGGCATAATATCCTCAAAAAACTGAAACTCAAAAATTCGGCGTCACTGGTCAACTTCATTAATACGAACGCAACCTATATATAAATTATTTTAATCTGTTATCGGCTGATTTTCTGCATAAATTGTACGTATTTACACCTAAATTCGACTGAGTTTCCCCTTAGTGGGGGCTTTTTCCTTCCCCTTTTCTTTCTAAATAAGAGGCTTTGACGGATTTTTACACCCGGAAGCGGACTACGGGTAGAACTTCGCGTTCGCTCGGGTAGGCCGAAGAAAATTTTTTATCCAATCCTTCGAAAGACCAGGGGATCCCGGTTCCCGGAAAAGAGTGTTCAAATTCCTGTTGTACACCGCCCCCAATCCTATGAAGACTGGGGGTTTTTTCTTTCCCTTCCCCGGCGTCATTTTCCTGACCTTTTATGTGCCGGCTTTTCGTAACTTTGCGCCTTACTAAGCGGATCATATCCGTATAAAGACATGAGTGACGAAATTAAACATGAATGCGGCCTCGCATTCATCCGATTACGCAAACCGTTCTCTTATTATCTCCAACAATACGGCACAGTTCTGTACGGTCTTAACAAACTGTACTTACTCATGGAGAAACAGCATAACCGGGGGCAGGACGGCGCTGGGGTAGCAGCCATCAAATTGAATATCGAGCCCGGCCACCCCTTCCTCCACCGTATCCGCAGCAGCAATCATCAGCCTATCGCCGATATCTTCTCCAAAATCATGGGCGAAGTCAAAGATCTTGAACAATATCAGCCGGACATCACCCAGCATCCCGGGCTCATGAAAGGACATATTTCCTTTCTGGGAGAATTGCTCCTGGGTCACCTGCGATATGGCACCCAGGGCAGGAACCTGACCGAATTCTGCCATCCTTTTATCAAACGTAATACGATCCCCGCCCGCAACCTGGCCCTGGCAGGCAATTTCAACCTCGTTAATACGGACGAACTCTTCGACCTCATCGGTGTCGAACCCGGCGAATTCCAGAAACAAAGCGACCTCGCCGCCATGATGGAGGTCATCCACCATTACCTGGTCAAAGCCGACGAAGCCTCGCCCGGTAACCTCGACCTGGTCGGCCTCCTGCGCAAGGCGGTCTCCCTCTTCGATGGCGGATTTACCGTCGGCGGCCTTCTCGGCAACGGCGATAGCTTCGTCTTCCGCGACGCGCATGGCATCCGACCGGCCTATTATTACGTCAATGAAGATGTGGTGGTGGCGGCCTCCGAAAGATCCGCCATCCGCACGGTATTCAATGTGGGCGAAAATGAAGTCATGGAATTGATGCCGGGCAAAGGCCTTATTGTCAAGGCCGACGGCAGTGTTACGATCGAGACGATACTGGAACCTAAAGAACGCCGCGCCTGTAGTTTCGAACGGATTTATTTCTCCCGCGGCAGCGACGAAAAGATCTACCGTGAACGCATAGCCCTCGGCTACAACCTCAGTGATCAGATCCTCAACGCCATCAACCACGACCTGAAAAACACCATCTTTTCGTTCATTCCCAATACGGCTGAAGTGGCGTTCTATGGCTTATGGAAAGGCATGGACGACTACCTCGAAGGCATCAAGATCCAGCGTATCCTGTCCTGGGGCAATGATATCTCGCAGGAAAAACTGGTCGAAATGCTGACCCGCAAGATCCGGGTGGAAAAAGTCGCCATCAAGGACGTTAAAATGCGCACCTTCATCACGGCAGACGCCAGCCGCAATGAAATGGTACAGCATGTCTACGACG
Source organism: Chitinophagaceae bacterium (assembly GCA_003167015.1). Lineage (GTDB taxonomy): Bacteria > Bacteroidota > Bacteroidia > Chitinophagales > Chitinophagaceae > Puia. Next base: position 7,389 of record PMUF01000413.1, read on the forward strand.
TGACCTATGGCACCGTCCGCAAAGGCATCGATACGTTGGTCGTCATCGACGATTCGATCGTGAGAGGGACTACCCTTAAGGAAAGCATTATCCGCATGCTCGCCCGCCTCGAACCCAAAAAGATCATCGTAGTCTCCTCGGCCCCCCAGATACGTTATCCGGATTGTTATGGCATCGACATGAGCAAAATGGGCGACTTCATCGCTTTCCACGCTGCGGTCGACCTGATGAGAGAACGCGGAAAGGAAAGTTGCCTGGACGAACTCTATGACCGCTGTAAGGAACTGCAACGTACCGGACAGCTACATACGGAGAATGTCGTACAAAGGGTCTATAAGCTCTTCACCACGCAGGAGCTCTCTGATAAGATCGCCCAACTGATCACCCCGCCGGAAATCACTACCCCCGTACAGGTGATCTACCAGACCATCGAATCCCTCCATAAAGCTTGCCCCACCAATACCGGCGACTGGTATTTTACCGGTAATTACCCCACACCTGGTGGAAACCGGGTCGTAAATAAAGCTTTCATCAACTATATCGAAGGAAAGAACGTCAGAGGATACTAATGTACTTTTACTAACTAAAAAAATATCCCGGTAATAATATTGTGGTTATCAGTAAAAAGCCTTAATATTATATAACGGTTTTGTCGCAAAAACACCGAAATCCCCTTAAAAGATCTGCCTGGTTAACGCTCAGTTAGTAATGTTTGACTATTCAACCTGGATAAAGCAAGCGTTATGAAGAAAGTATCTATTATGATCGTTGATGATCATACTCTGATTAGAGAAACATGGAGTTTTTTATTGGGAAAAAATGAGAATTTCGACGTGGTTGCCGAGTGCGGTGACGGCGAAAGAGCTATTGAACTGGCCAGGGACAAACGGCCGGACGTCGTACTCCTGGATATCAATATGGCTCCGATGAGTGGTTTTGATGTGCTGAAACAGATCCGTAAATATTCCCCCGGCTCCAAGATCATCGGCGTATCGATGCATTCTCAACCTGCCTACGCGAAGAAAATGCTCCGGCTCGGCGCCAAAGGTTATGTGACCAAGAATTCGCCCCGCCAGGAAATGCTGGAGGCCATAGCCGAAGTCAGTAATAATCATATTTATATCTGCCAGGAAGTAAAGAATATCCTGTCTGATCAGTTGCTTAACGGCGACCAGGTCAATCCGGATATCAACAACCTTTCCGATAGGGAAATGCAGATCGTCAGGGCACTGAAAGAAGGCCTCTCCTCCAAAGAGATCGCCGCGGAGCTCAACATCTCCCTCAAAACCGTGGAAGTACACCGTCACAACATCCTGAAAAAACTTAAATTGAAAAACACCGTTTCATTGATTAATTTCATCAACTCTCAGGCTTTCGATATCTAGCAGGTATCTGCCTTTAATAATGAAATGAAGACCCTTTTAATTATCCGTCATGCAAAAAGCAGCTGGGACAGCGCTTCAATGCCTGACATCAGTCGCCCGTTGAACGATAGAGGAAAAAAAGATGCTCCCGCTATGGCCCGGCGCCTGATCGGTGCAGGCATCCTTATCGATCGCTTTGTCTCCAGCCCCGCCCGACGGGCTAAAGAAACAGCCGAGGCATTCGCTCATGAGTTTGGCCAGAAATCAAAAGACATTGAATTCGTCACCGAGCTCTATCATGCACTGCCGCCCGTTTTCAAACAAGTCATCGCCGGACTGGATGATAAGGACGATACAGTCGCCCTCTTCGCGCATAATCCCGGCATCACCACTTTTGCTAATATGCTGACCGCCGTCCGGCTGGATAATATGCCTACCTGCTCGGTCTTTGCTGCCCAAAGTGCTGTCGAACACTGGAATGAGTTCATGGCCGCCGGCCCGGAATTTCTATTTTTTCATTATCCGAAAGAACCCGCGGATTAAGGCGGACTCCTCACTACATCGAGCATCGCCCTGATTTCATCCTTCATCACCTCATTACCGGCCCCTGGCTGGTCCCTGATCTCCCGCGCCTGCATCAGCGCTGCTTTCAGCGAAAAGGCATGCTGCCGCACGCAGATGCCCAGTCCCTTCCCCGCCAGATATCCGCCAAGATACTCCTGCTCGGTCTGCCCCGGCGTTGGAATGAAAATGGCTTTTTTACCTACCCGCCTCAGATCCATCACAGTGCTATATCCCGGCCGCGACAACACTACATCGCTCCGCAACATCAGCCGCTCTAACTCCCCGGCTGGCAGATGATCGAACACGACCACTCCACGCGGCGCCTCTAAAGGCCTTCCGCTGCGTCCAGGCAGCCCCCTAACTACAACCATTTTGCAATCGCAGCCGGTCACCTGTTCGATAATCATTTTTTCGAGAATAGTTCTTTGCGGCTCAGGTCCTGATAACAACACTAATACCTCTTCAACCTCCCGCACGGAGCTGCCGCTTCTGGTATCGGCCGCGCCCTCGCGCGTCCTCTCATCGAAATCTTTTATCGATGGAGCCGGCATAAGCTCCATCCGCGATAGCCAACCGATATATCTCGTTGGAATCGGCGGCATCCGCTTCGGATGTGATAACTCCCCGGCCAGCCCATTACCTCCGGCCATATCCGGTACCCAACAAACTGAAAACCGGGCAATGGCGGAATAATTGATCCGTTGCAGCAGCCGGTCGGCAACCTTACCAAAGGGAGTCCGTATTGATAGCTGGTGAGTGATAAAGATCGTGACGGTGCCCGGCAGATACAAGCCATATCGGTTGTCCGATATCACCAGGTCGGGCCGTTCACTGTCGGCAAACCGGCGTAACCAGCCATTTTCACGCTTGATACGGATCAAGATTTTCGGAATGGAGGCTATTAGCCGCAAAACTGTCAGGGCACGATTTTTGTCATATTGGACGCGGTATCCGGGTAGTTCGGCAAAAGTGAGAAAAGGAAATTCTTCGTGCAGCAGCGCTTTTTGAGCCCCTTCAGCAGCGACGATAACCTGACATTTTTGATTTAGTAATTCTTTAATTATTGGGATACAACGGGTTGCATGGCCAAGACCCCAATCCAGCGGTGCTACAAGAACTTTTAGCGTTTTAGCAGCCGGATTGTTAATTTTTGGCGGAGTGGACAAAGTTCGATACTTTTTTCGCTACAAAGTAGTTAAATTAGTAGGAATACATCAGGAATTAGTAGAGAAAGATCATGAAAACTACAAAAGCGGTATTGATTCTCTTGGTTTTATTTAGTACCATTGTGGGCATCGGCTGCAGTTCCCAGCGCGGGATCGGCGGGAGCAGCAAGAAATGCGGCTGTGGTCTCAATAAAGGTATGTCAGGGTATTAAAATCTAATAGAAATGAAAGCTTGTAACAGGGATTTGCTTGTTCTGGTGAAAGATGAACACATGAACGAAAAATCAATGGAGCGTGAGTTGGAACAACTCAATGACCTGTTGTTCCACTTCGAAACCATCGATTCATTTTGTACTGCTCATGAAGTGTTCGATATCAACCGCCATAAAATACTCTACAAACGTGACAGTATCCAACGCATTACCCGTCAGAAAGAATTGAAGCCGTTCTTCTTTATTTGTAATAAGAATTAACCGCGATCCCGGTCCGCGCGACGCCATTGCGACTCGCCGGCTTAGGATAATTTCTCCAACGCCTCTTTTAATTTTCGGAACATTTCAGGAATGTCCTCCAGTTTGCAGGTGCCCACACTCAGCCTGTACCAGGGCGAAGCTTTGGACGCGCCAAAGGCCGAGAACGGTACTACCGCCAGACCCGCCTCATTCAACAGGTAAGAAGTCACCTCCGCCTGGTCTTTCAACAGAACCCCATTAGACGTTTTCTGCCCGGTAAGATCGATCTTGATTGTCAGGTAGATGGCCGCTTCCGGCGCCAGCACGTCTACGCTAAAACCTTCTTTCTTCAAAGCGACGAACCCATCATGGAGGCGGTGCAACCTTTCCGCTACCGCCGCCCGAAACCCGGTCAGGTAATCGTCGATGGCCTGTTTCTGCAGCAGGAACACAGCTGTCGCTTTCTGCTCGGCCATGGGCGCCCAGCAACCGATATGGCTCATGATCGCATTCATCTTTTTCATGATCTCTGCAGGCCCGAAAGCCCATCCGATCCGGACTCCGGTCGCGGCAAATGCTTTGCTGATGGCATCGATGAAAATGGTATACTCCCGCATAGCCGGATACAGCGACACGGGATTGTAATGCCGGATACTGCCATAGGTCAGCTGCCAGTACATCTGGTCATACAGTACATACAGCTTCTTTTCCCCTTCCCCCCGCCGTGCATTCTCTTCCAGTACCAGCTCACAGATGGCCGACAGGTCCTTCCGGGAAATAGTAGTGCCCGTCGGATTTTGTGGCGAACATAGACAAAGTAGTGTAGCACTGGCTACATGAGGTCGCAGCGCATCGGCAGTCGGCATGAAATTATTCTCCGCCATCGCCTCGATCACGACATGCTCACCCCCGTTCAGATGTGTGTAGTGATTATTGTTCCAGGAAGGCACCGCATAGATCACCTTATCCCCTTTATCGATCAACGTCCGGAACAACGAGTAGATCAGCGGCCTGCCGCCACTGGCTACCAGGATCTCTGCAGGACTGTAAGTCAGCTCTTCCCGGTCCTTCAGGAAAACGGCAATGGATTCCCGCAGGTCCAGGTTGCCTTCCGCTGCGGGATAATTGGTGAAATGCCGTCTGTATGCATCGATGATACCGTCCTCCAGCTCCTTGGGAATGGGAAAAATAGCGGGGTCAAAGTCCCCTACGGTGAAGTTGTAGATTTTTTCCCCCCGCCGGATCTTTTCGCGGATCTCGCCGCCTAATTTGACAATTTCTGACCCTATCAGGGTTTCGGCAAGGTGGGATAGTTTCATACGCTGGGAGTCTGATGAAATTGGGAGCCAACTATCGGAATCGAACCGACGACCCTTTCATTACGAATGAAATGCTCTACCAGCTGAGCTAAGTTGGCTGATGGTTCCCCGGGCTACGCCCTGAACGCATAGCGCCCGGCGGCCGCGGCCTCGAACCGGGGTGCAAAACTATGCTTTTTCCCCCATCAAAAATGGAAAAATGGCCGAAATATCCTTCTCCCCCCATCCCTGCGCCAGCGCCTGCTGATAACTATCGTGCATCGCCTCCCCTCCGGGCGTGTGCAATCCCTGGCCCTGTGCCAGCCGCAGGTCCTTCGCCAGGTGCTTCAATGCAAAGGCAGGCTGGTAATTCGCCTGCAAAATATTGGCAGTCTTCATTTTCGTGATCGCATTGGCCAGTGCGCTTTCCCCGATGATGCCCAGCATAGCCTCCGGACTAATCCCGTGCTCACTGGCGAAAAGCACGGATTCGGCCAGTCCCTGCATGTTGAAAGCCAGCAAGGTATTAATCGCCAGCTTGGCATTATTGCCCGCTCCCTGCTGCCCTAAATAGAACTGTGCCTTGCCTAACTTTTCGAAGATCGGCACCGCGCTTTCGTATACTTCCTTTTTTCCACCCACCATAATGACCAACTGTCCCAGCTCCGCCGGCTTGACGCTCCCCGCGACCGGCGCATCGAGGTAATTGACGCCCTTAGCCGCCAACTTTGCGGCCAGCTCCCGGCTGGTCGCCGGTGAGACAGTACTCATATCGATCACCGTAGCGCCTGACCGGGCACCGGCGAGTAATCCCTCCGCACCCTGGTGTATCTGCTGCAGTGCCGCATCATCAGCCACCATCGTGATGATGATCTCCGCCACCTCCCATAACGCTGCCGGGCTGACGGCCAGTTTGGCGCCCGCCTCCTGCAACGGCGCCGCTTTGGCTGCCGTGCGGTTGTAGACGGTCACCTCAAAACCTGCCTTGAGAAGGTTCTTTACCATGGGCGTACCCATATTGCCCAGGCCTATCCATCCGATCTTTTTACTGGCCATGTTCTGCATTATATTTGGTTTCAGCGTCTTTTGCTTTTTCAAAATCCAATACCACCCCATTGATGCAATACCTGAGCCCGGTAGGGGGCGGACCGTCATTGAAGACATGCCCCAGGTGAGACTTGCAGCGCCCGCACATCACNNGACCGGCTCATAAAAACTCGGCCAGCCACACCCGCTCTCGAATTTCGTATCGCTCCGGAACAGCGGATTGCCGCATACGGCACAATAATACGTGCCAATCTCATGGTTGTCTTCCAATGGACTACTATAAGGCCTTTCCGTACCCTTATTGCGAGCGATTTCATACACATTCTTCGGCAGGATCTTCTTCCATTGTTCATCGGTCAGGTTTACCGCAGAATTGTCGCTGCGGGAATAGACCGGATTGTCGGTTTTGTTGTTCGCATCCATATTTGGCTGATTTGATTTCTGTTGTCCAACAAATCTACCCCCCTCTGGTTCAATTTCCACGCTCTTCAGCAGCGGTTGCAGGCCAAACTGAAAAATGTTAAAGAATTTTTAAACCATGTGCTATATTTGTTGATACACCAAGGGTAAGTAGTACGTATTATGTTTAATTTAATCTTATTTGGCCCGCCCGGCAGCGGAAAAGGCACACAATCTGAACGATTGATATCGAAATACGGTTTGAAGCACCTGAGCACGGGTGACCTGCTGCGGAGCGAAATAGCCGGCCAGACCCCCCTCGGGCTGGCAGCTAAAAGCTTCATGGACAAGGGCCAACTCGTACCGGACGAAGTCGTGATCGAAATGATCAGCTCCGCCCTGGACAACAACCCCCAGGCCCATGGCTTCCTTTTCGATGGGTTCCCGCGTACAGTGGCACAGGCCGAAGCCCTGGATAAATTGCTGGCCCAGAAGGGCACCTCGATCGCCGTGGTCCTGGCCCTGGAAGTCAACGAGGACGAGCTGACCAAGCGACTCCTGAATCGCGGCCTCACCTCCGGCCGTTCAGATGACAGGGACGAAGGGACCATCCGGTCGCGGCATAGTGAATATCAGAAAAAGACCGCCGCCGTTGCCGACCATTATAAAAAATACGGCAAAGTGGTTTTCGTCAAGGGAGAAGGGGATATCGACGAGATCTTCCAGTCCCTTTGTAAGGAGATCGACCTGCGGGACCGCGCGTAAGCAAGCCTGCCAACCCACGCACAGAGCTCTCGCTACTTCATTTCCCCCGGAATGACCTTTAACTCTATTTTCCGTCCATTCCTCAGCACGTCCAGCCCCACGGCTCGCCCGATCACGTCCGCATTCAACAACTGATGCAATTCATCTACCGTCCCAACGGGCCGCCCGTTAAAGGACACGATGATATCCCCCGTCCGGATCTCATTGTTATAAGCCGGCTGATCCGCTACGACTTCATAAACATATACCCCGGTATTTTTGTCCAGCCGGTTAGCCGCCACCATTCGCCCGGTCAGGTTCACCACCTGCCCCGCAACCCCCAGATAGGCCCTCTTCACCCTGCCGTCAATGATCAGTTTGCCCGCTACAAAAGCAGCCAGATTGGACGAGACGGCAAAGCAAAGCCCCTGTGCGTTACTGATCGTGGCCGTATTGACCCCGATGACCTGCCCGAGGGAATTCACCAGCGGCCCACCGGAATTGCCAGGGTTCAACGAAGCGTCGGTCTGGATGATATCGTCGATGAGGCGGCCGTTATTGGCCCGAAGCGTACGTCCCAGCGCACTGACGACCCCTGCTGTCACCGTATGCTGCAATCCCAGCGGATTGCCGATGGCAATAGCGATCTGCCCCGGTTGAAGGGCTTCCGAGTCGGCAAATGAAAGGGCCTTCAGCCCCGTGACATCTATTTTTAAAACGGCGATGTCCGTGGAGGGATCGGTCCCCTTCAACTCGGCATTAACGGTCCGGCCATCGGCCAGCGAGACCTTAATATCCTGCGCCATCTCGATGACGTGATTATTGGTGACGACGAAACCGTCGGTCGAAATAATGAATCCCGAGCCAGAAGCCGGCATTAACTTTTGTTGCTCCCCCCGCTGATCGCGTCCCCGTCCCTGTTGCCTTTCCCGTCCCGTCCCTTCGCTGACCGGCTTCTGCACCTGGATATGCACGACGGCCTCCGCCACCTGGCCAACCACTCCCGTGATCGTCCTGGAATAACTGTCCAGTAACTCCGCGTCCCGCGTCGGCGGAGCATACTCCATCCATGAATAATTCCTTTCCATATCCCCTTATAAAGTCAAAATATCGACCAATCTTTCCAGCCTGTCAGGATGGCACCCTGACGCGCCATTCGGAACACCCGAACTTTGTTTAACTTTGCTGCCTTAAACGATTGTATTCTATGCCGAAGTTGGGAAACTATATCACCGGCCAGTGGATCGAAGGAGACGGAGACGGCCAGCCCCTGTATAATGCCTTTACCGGCCAGCTGATCAGCCACGCCAGTACGAAAGGCCTGGATTTTGGCGCTATCCTGGACTATGCCCGGACAACAGGCAACCCGGCCCTGCGCCGTATGACATTTCCGGAGCGTGGCCGGATGCTTAGGGCCCTCGCCCTCCACCTCCGCGAACACCTGGAAAAGTTTTATCGGGTGAGCTACTGGACCGGCGCTACCCGCACAGATAGCTGGATAGACCTCGAAGGAGGGATCGGCAACCTCTTCTCCTATGCTTCCCTGCGCCGCAAATTCCCGAATGAAACCTTTTGCCTCGACGGCGAGCCCATGAACCTTGGCAAAGAGGGTACTTTCATGGGCCAACACCTGCTGATCCCCAAAGAAGGCGTCGCCATCCATATCAATGCCTTCAACTTCC